>JAHYYS010000059.1 GCA_019424865.1 bacterium | reverse complement strand
CCGGCCAGGCGGCCAACTTCTACGCCATTTTTAACATTGCCAACTGCGGCGACCACGTGGTGGCCTCCTCCACCATCTACGGGGGCACCTACAACCTGTTTCACGTCACCATGCGGAAGATGGGCATCGACTTCACCTTTGTGGAGCCCGACTGCTCCGACGAGGAGCTGGAGGCCGCCTTCAAGCCGAATACCAAGGCGGTCTTTGGAGAGACCATCGCCAATCCGGCCCTCACCGTGCTGGATATCGAGCGCTTCGCCAAGGCGGCCCACGCCCACGGCGTGCCCCTCATCATAGACAATACCTTTGCCACGCCGGTGAACTGCCGCCCCTTCGAGTGGGGCTGCGACATTGTCACCCACTCCACCACCAAATATATGGACGGCCACGGTGCCGGCGTGGGCGGCTGCATTGTGGACAGCGGCAAATTTGACTGGATGGCCCATGCGGACAAGTTCCCCGGCCTGACCACCCCGGACGAGAGCTACCACGGCATCACCTATGCAGAGAAGTTCGGCCAGGGCGGCGCCTTTATCACCAAGTGCACCGCCCAGCTGATGCGGGACTTCGGCTCCATTCAGTCCCCCCAGAACGCCTTTTTGCTGAACCTGGGGCTGGAGAGCCTTCACGTGCGGATGCCCCGCCACTGTGAAAATGCTCTGGCGGTGGCCAAGTACCTGAAAAACCACCCCAAGATCTCCTTTGTCACCTATCCCGGTCTGGAAGGGGACAAGTATTACGATTTGGCGCAAAAATATATGCCCAACGGCACCTGCGGCGTGGTGTCCTTCGGCTTTAAGGGAGGCCGGACTGCGGCCGAGATCTTTATGAAGCATCTGAAGCTGGCCGCCATTGAGACCCACGTGGCCGACGCCCGCACCTGCTGCCTCCACCCCGCCTCCGCCACCCACCGGCAGATGAACGACCAGGAGCTGGTTGCCGCCGGCATCACGCCCGACCTGGTGCGCTTCTCCTGCGGCATCGAGGACGCCGGCGACCTGATCGCCGACATTGAGCAGGCTCTGGAGCAGGTGTAACCGGGAGACAGGCTTTCAGGTGTAACCGGGAGACAGGCTTTTAGGTGTAACCGGGAGACAGGCTTTTAGGTGTAACCGGGAGACAGGCTTTTAGGAAAGGAAGAAGAACATGAAATCGAGATCTGGAACTGTATTGCTGTATAACTGCTCCGGGCCGGAGTTTTCCAAGCTGCGGCAGATTTTCGCCATGCTGCGCCTGCGGATGCGCCCCGTGGAGCCTGAGCGGTATCATGTGCCCCTGGCCCAGCTGGCCGACGGGCAGGGCGAGCCGGCCGCCGAGGTGCCGGAGGCCATTCCGGAGGCCATGCTGGTATTCTGCGGGCTGCACCAGGCCCTGCTCCATCAGGTGCTGGAGGTCATCCGCCTGGCCCAGCTGCCCCCCATCCCCCTCAAGGCGGTGCTCACCGGCGCCAACCGGGAGTGGGACTCTTTACAGCTGCGGGAAGAGCTGCTGAAAGAGCGGGAGGCCATTGCCCAGCAGCAAAAGCAGCAGAACGGGGAAGACAGTCAGCCCCAGGAGCAGGCGCAGGACTGAGCTGAGAGCCCGGAATACAAGCATAAAAAGCAGCCGCCCGACAGTGATTGGGATTGCGCAGTCTCTTTTTTGGATTGGGCTGCACGAAATTTTCGCCTCGATGCCGTCGTCACAAACTGCGGCTCTCCCGCGTCCGTGTAAACCTGGAGCCCTGTCTCCTTGGCCGCTCTTTCTTGCCGGGGAAAACCATGAAAATAGTTTTCCGGGTACCCGACAGTGTCGGCAAAATGTCGGGAACGGTGTTATTTCCGATGTATATGCCGCTGCAAATGACAGGTTTCATTTGATTCCTGCGTCCGCGGCCCCAGGAACTGCGCGGCTTTCCCGCGCGAGAGTTTTTTGCCAAGATGTAATGGGAGGGAATGCATGCTGCATTCCCTCCCAGAGACTGTCGAAAAAGTGGCTTGTCAATTGATAGAAATTGACAAGCCACTTTTTCGAGTAGGCCGCACGAAATTTCAGGCTCGATTTCTTGGGAAATTGTCGCCCAAAATTTCGTGAGAGGTGTCATTTCCCAGGCACATGTCCTTGGAAATGACTGGATTTCATTTTATTCCGCCGTCTGCGGACGGCGGAACTCCTTGCAGGAGGGCCTTTTTGCCACGCTGGGGAGGGAATGCATGCTGCATTCCCTCCCATCTTATTACCTTGAAACTGTCACGCACCCAGATAAGCATTCTGGACCACATCGTTGCCCCGCAGGTTTTCTGCCGTGTCGGTGAGGACGATGTTGCCCGTCTCCAGGACATACCCCCGGTCGGCCACCTTCAATGCCTTGTTGGCGTTCTGCTCTACCACAAGCACTGTAATGCCCCGCTGGTTCAGGTCATGGATGACCTTAAAGCAGGTGTTAACCATGATGGGCATCAGGCCCATGGACACCTCGTCGATGAGCAGCAGGCGGGGGGACAGGGTCAGCGCCCGGCCGATGGCCAGCATCTGCTGCTCACCGCCGGACATGGTGCGGGCCAACTGGCCCTTCCGCTCGGCCAAACGGGGAAAGATCTCATAGACCATACCGATGTTCTTCTTCAATTTTTCTTTGTCCGAGGAGCTGTAAGCGCCGATGGTCAGGTTCTCCTCTACCGTGAGCCGTCCGAAGACGTGCCGCCCCTCTGGGACGTAGCCGATACCCAGGCCAGCCCGCTTGTGGGCTGGCAGATGCGTGATGTCTTGACCGTTGTAGAGAATCTTGCCGCTCTTGGGCTTGACCAGTCCCATGATGGCCTTGATCAAAGTGGTTTTGCCCGCCCCGTTGGGGCCGATGACGGAGATGAGTTCGCCGTCCTGCACATTGATGTCCACGCCGTGGAGGACCTCCATCATGCCATAGGATACATACAGATCCTGTACCTCCAGCATTATACCTCATCCTCCTCTCCCAGATAGGCCTCGATGACCTGCTTGTCGTGCTTGACGGCCTCAGGGGGGCCCTCCGCGATCTTTTTGCCGTAGCTGAGCACCATAATTCGGTCGCACACCTTCATGGTGATGGGAAGATTGTGCTCGATAAGCACAATGCTCTTTTTGCGCTCCTTCAGTTTAAGGATCAACTCGGTCACCTCGTTGATGGCAAAGTTGGACAGACCGGCGCAGGGCTCGTCCAGCATGATCAGCTCCGGGTCGGTGACCAGCACCCGGGCGATCTCCAGCCGGCGCAGATAGCCCAGGGAGACGTCGCTGGCTTTTTTGTTGCGCATCTCGGTCAGGCCGGTCTCCTCCAGCACCGCCTCGGCCTTGGCAATGACCTCCGGGGTGTGGCTCTTGCGAAAATAGGATCGCATCCCGGTGTACTCATGGACGCCGGCAGCGGCCACTACATTGTCCAGGATAGTCAGGTCGGCCAGGGGCTTGGAGATTTGGAAGGTGCGGGCGATGCCCTTCCGGGCCATCACATAGGCGGGCTGGCCCTGGACCTCCTGGCCCTTGAAGATGACCTTCCCCCCGGTGGGCTTGTACACGCCGCAGATGGCATTGAACAAGGTGGTTTTGCCTGCCCCGTTTGGGCCAATGATCCCCAGCGTCTCCCCCTCGTTGATTACCAGATCCAGGCCGTCAATGGCCTTCAGTCCGCCGAAGTACATTTTCAGGTTTTCCACGCGCATCAGCTCGTTCATACCGCAGCGCCTCCTTTCCCCGTGACTTTTCGGACTGCCCACAGGGTGCCCCGGACGATGGGACTGCTGCTGCCGAACAGACCGCCGGGCATAAACCGCACCATGAGGACCAGAAGGCCGCCATAGACCAGGGAGCGGTAGTCGGACACAAAATCAGATACAAAGCGCAGTGCCTCGGGCAGAACGCTGAGGAGAAGAGCGCCCAGTATGGGGCCGCGGATAGTGCCGATGCCGCCGATGACCACCATAGACAGGATCTGGATGGAGACTGTAAACGCGAAATCGGAGGAGGCGATGTAGCCCATCCGGTGGGCATAGATTCCTCCTGCCAGGCCGGCTATGGCGGTGCCGATAATAAACGTGAGGATCTGGTACCGGCTCACATCGATGCCGAAGGAGCGGGCGGCGGCAGCGTCATTGTTGATAGATGCCAGCGCCATTCCGAACCAGGACCGGCGCATCTTCACGATAAGCAGGCACACAATGACGATGACAATCAAAGTCAAGAGAAAGAACTCCTGATTGCCCATCCTCTCGCCGAACAGGGTGGGCTTGCTGATGGTCAGGCCCAGGGATCCGCCGGTAATGGACATATTGTTGAACAAAGCCACCATAACGAAGTTAATGCCGATGGTGGTGATAGCCAGAAAATCGGCCTGCAGCCGCAGGGAGATCAGACCCAGCACCGCCCCGCACAGGCCAGTGAACAGCATGCCCAGGACGAGGGACAGCCAGAAATTCATATGGTAGGTCTGAGTCAGGATAGCGGCGGTATAGGCGCCGATGCCGAAGAAGGCAGCCTGCCCCATCATGGCCTGACCGGCATAGCCGGTGATGATGTTCAGAGAGAGGGCCAGCAGGACGAAGACCGCCGCCGTCGCCCCAATAGAAAAGAAATACGCACTCACGTCATCGTACCCCCTTATACCTTATTGCGCTGGCCGAACAGGCCGGAGGGCTTGATCAGCAGGACGATAATAAGCACCACGAAGGCCACCGCATCCTTGGGAATGGGCAGGACAGTGTAAGTGGAGAGCATGACCTCGGCAAAGCCAATCAGCAGGCCGGCCACCACAGTCCCAAGGGGGTTGCCCAGGCCGCCCAGCACAATGATGGCCAGCATCTTGTAGGAGGGCACCTCGCCCAAGGCGGGGGTGATGGAGTTGTACAGGATGCCGGTCATGATGCCGGCAGCTGCGGCAAAGCCATAGCCAAGCACATAGGACAGCGCCATGGCAGAGTTGGTGTTCACGCCGCAGGCCCGGGCGATGTCCGGGTCCTCGGCAGTGGCCCTCCAGGCCAGGCCCATTTTGGTTTTGTTCAGGACCACCCACAGCACCGCCAGCAGCACGGCCGTCAGGGCGAAGATCAGCAGCCAGGTGGTCTGAATGGTGACGCTCCCCACTTGGATCACGTCTACAGGGAAGCGGAAGTTATAGGCCTTGGTGCCTGCCCCGCACAGCAGGCGCACCGCATCGTTGCACATGGTAAACAGGCCGACCGCCGCCACCAGCGGGATGATGGAGAGCATTCGGGGCTTGGCCAGGATAGGGCCGTACACCGTGCGGTGCAGCACCACGCCCAGAAGCCCCACCGCAAGCATAGCCCCCAGGAAGGCCAGCACCAGCTGCCCGGTGGAGATATAGATATAATAACCGATATAGGCACCGATCAGATACGCGCCGGCGTTGGCGATATCCAGAATGCCCAGAATGCCGTAGATCAGCGTCGCCCCCATAGCCGTCAGGGCGTAGAGGCTGCCGATCGCCAGGCTGTTAATGACAAGCTGTAAAAACATGGTTCACTTCTCCCTCCGAGATAAAGGATCGGCTAAAGAAGGGGGCGGAGGCGCTGTGGCTGCCTCCGCCCCCTTGTTGACGCCGGAAAGAGGGGCTCTCCCCAGGGGATCAGTACTCGACGACGGGGATGTTGTCGCCGTCAATGATCTGGATGTCGTCGATGACGCTGTAGCTGTGGAACTGCAGGTCCTCGCCCACCTGCTGGATCTGGACGGGCTTCACGGCGGAACCGGCACTGGTGTAATACATCAGGGTACCGGTAACGGTGTCGAAGTCCTTCATGTTTGCGATGTACTCCTGCATGGCGGCGGGGTCGGTGCCCACTTCCTTCATGGCGGCAAACAGCACCTCGAAGGCGTCATATACAGAGGCGCCCACCATATCGGGCTCCATGTTGTACTCGGCGCGGTAGTTCTCGATGTAGGCCTGAGTGGACTCGTTGGGGTCGTCGCGGTCCATATTGGTGGTGATGTACAGTCCCTCGGCGTACTCGCCGGCGGTCTGCAGCAGCTGCCAGGAGTCAGCGCCCTCGCAGCCCAGAATGTCCACGTCCAGACCCTGCAGGGCCACCTGACGGCAGACCTCAGAGGCATGGGCATAGTAGTTGGGCATGTAGATCAGGTCCACGTTCTCATTCTTGATCTTGGAGATCACGGAGGTCATATCGTTGTCGGACATGGCGATGTAGTCCTCAGAGACGATCTCGGCGCCCAGCTCAGTGGCCTTGGCCTTGAAGTAGGCGGACTGCTCCTTGCCGAAGTCCAGGTCCACCGCTACGATGGCGATGCGCTGGGCCCCCAGGTCCTCCACGGCGAAGGTGGCCGCGGCAGTGGCCTGAACAGCTCCGGGGAAGGACTGGGAGAAGACATACTCGCCGGCGTTCACCACGTCAGGGTGCACAGCGTAGGCGGAGACCATCACAATGCCGGCATCCTGGCAGATGGGAGCGGCCACCTTTGTGGGCCCGGAATAGGAACCGGAGACCACAGCGTCCACGCCGTCGGCGGTGGTCAGCTTCTCGGCGATGTTGGCGGCTTCGGCCGTGTCCAGAGCGTCGTCATAATCCACCAGCTCCACCGTGCGGCCGTTGATGCCGCCGGCCTCGTTGATCAGCTTGACGGCCAGCTCGGCGGACTGCTGAGCGCTCTGGCCATCTGCGGCGGCGGAGGCGGCGGAGACCGGGGCGAAGAAGCCAATCTTGATGGGATCCTCACTCTGGGTCTGGGAGGTGCCGCCCGACCCGGAACCGGTGGGTGTGGAGGTATCTCCTCCACAGGCTGCAAGAGACATTGCCATGGCGAGAGCTAAGAGTGTGCTGAGCAGTTTTTTCATGATCATATCCTCCTCTATACCATTTGTTTGCCCCACCGGGCCGAGAGGCTCCCCGCCTTCTGTGGGACAACGTGCTGGGACTCTCGACTTTGTCCTTTCATTCTGCGCTCTTTACTTCCCGTTTTCCACTTTATCATAGCACTGTAATAGCGAAATGTCAAGTTTGCATAAAATTTTTGTGAACTTGCAAAAATTTTGCACATATTTATAAATTGAAGGTGGGGGCGAAGCGTCGGGGCCGGAAATACGCCCCCTTACAAATTCCGGCAGGAGATTGTCCCGCAGGTATGCCAGACTTGTACGGGGGACGCGCGCCGGCTCGGGGAGGTGCCGCTGTGTTCGCGGACATTCCCATTGTGAGAGGGAGCTCAGAGCGTGCCAGGCCGTTTTCCACATTGTTATCGGAGGGCTTGTCCGGCCCCCAGCGCACAGCAAAAAACAACAGCATGGTACCAAAGCACCATGCTGTTGCCCGCCGATATTAAACTAAAATACTTTTTATCTGTGTCCGCCCGACGGGCGGCTGTTTTTTTGCGGTCATATTCTTTTTCCTGCGCTGCTGCCTGGAGGGCATTTTCCGCCAGAATCTCACCTTCCCAGCAGAAACAGGTTCTTGTCCGTGGCAAAATTGGAAAAGCTGTACAGCACCACCACCGAGTCGATGTCGTTCTGGGCAATATAGTCCCGGACGCTGGTGGCGTTATACCGCAGGTCGAACAGGTGGATCTCGGAGAAGCGCTCCGTCAGGAAAGGGGCCAGGGAGTCGGTATAGGAGTCCCGGATGATCAGCACCTTGGGTCCGTCGGTCTTCTGGGTCTGGATGACCCGCAGTCCCTGCACCCCGCCCAGGAAGTAGGAGTACTTGTCCTTGACCTGGAGGAAGCTGTCCACATAGAGGGGGCCCTCCGTCCACTTTCCGTTATCGTAATAGCCGACGGTGATGCCGTCGCCGGGAATATAGGTGTCGATGGAGTCGGGGGGCAGCCACCGCACCCCGGAGGAGGAGTACAGGGTGCCGTAGAAATCCTCAGTCACTGTGGTCTTCTGGTAATCGTCCAGGTTCAGCGGCTCCATGCCCATGGCCTCCAGGATGGCGTTGGCCCCGTAATAGGCCCCCAGGCTGGTCCAGTGATGGTCGGTGCGATAGTAGATATCCTTGTCCTTGTGTGCCAGCAGCGGGGAGGCCATGTCGATGGTCGCAGCTCCGGTGGAGAAGTACAGCTGGTCAATAATGGACAGCTCGTCAGCGGTGGGCGCATGGGCCGGCAGCTTGTCCGCCCAGACGGCCGCCGCCGTGGGGATCAGTCCGAAATAAACCGGCACACCTGCGCTGCCCGCCAGAGCATCCACACAGCCCATGTCGGTGGTCAGCTTGTCCATGTCCGGGTCATCTACCCGGCTGATCAGGGTCTGATCCTTGGCAAAGTAGACGCCGTTGTTCTCCTGCTTGCCGATGAGCCGCTCCGACCAGGCCTTCAGGCCGATCCAGCCGTCCCGCAGGGGGAACTGGTCGTTGACGTATTTTTCAAAATCGGCCATGAACTGGCCGTTCTTCCCGAAGACGCTCTCTACCGTGGGGGCTTTGAACTGGGTGAGATAGCGGTTCTCCTGCTCAGAGAAGGAGCGGTCCGGAAGAATCAGGAAGGCAATGCCAAAGCCGAAGAGGAACAGGCAGAAGAGGACCGTGATGAAGATGGAATATTTTCTGCTCATGCTGGTGCCTCCTTAAAATCGGAAATAGAGGAAGGGGTTGTAGGTTCCGTCCACCAGATAGGCGGTGGCCAGCACCAGCCCGGCCATAAACAGCACGGGAAGGGCCGCCTGCCGAACCCGGAGGGAACACTTTTTCCACAGCGTGGCGGCCAAAGGGGTGGCAGCCAGGACGGCGACAATCAGGATGGGCAGATAGCTGTGCAGATAGTACAGGAAGTCAGAGTCCATCAGACCCGCGCCCATGCCGAACATGGCCTTGAGATAGAGCCCCATGGCGGTGAAGTCCTCCACGGCGAACAGGGCCCAGCTCACCAGGACGATGAACAGCCCGTACACATGGCCCACCCAGCCGGGGAGCTTTTTCAATACTGCGGACAGGAAGAACCGCTCCAGAACAATAATAGCAAAGAAATACAGACCCCACAGCAAAAAGTTCCAGCTGGCCCCATGCCACAAACCGGTGCAGGCCCACACCACAAACAGGTTGAACACCAGCCGTGCGGGCTTTACCCGGTTGCCGCCCAAAGGAATATACAGGTATTCCCGAAACCAGCTGCCCAAAGAGATGTGCCACCGCCGCCAGAACTCAGTGGCCGACTTGGCCAGATAGGGGTAGTTAAAGTTGGCAAGGAATTTGAAGCCCATCATGTGCCCCATGCCCACCGCCATATCGGAATAGCCGGAGAAATCGAAGTAGAGCTGTAAGGAGAAGGCCAGAATACCCAGCCAGGCCCCCAGGGTGGTCAGCTCCGTCCCCGGGGTGTTCAAATATACGTCCCACAGCTGGCCGATGTTGTTGGCCAGCAGCACCTTTTTGGCCAGGCCGATGGTAAACATCTGCACGCCGGCGGCAAACTGCTCCGGGGAGTGGGTACGGAAGGCCATCTGGTCGGCCAGCTCCTTATATTTGATGATGGGGCCGGCGATGAGCTGGGGGAACAAGGTGACGAAGGTGCCGAAGTTCACCAGATTCTTGGGCAGATCCGCGTCCCCCCGATAGATGTCCACCGGATAGGTCATGGTCTGGAAGGTGTAGAAGGAAATGCCGATGGGAAGCGTCAGATTCAGCACCGGCATGGGGATTCCGAAGTGCTGGAAGGTGGTGGCGACCAGATCCCAGTACTTGAAAAAGAACAGGATAGCCAGGTTCAGGAACAAAGAGATCCCCACTGCCCACCGGGCCCCCCTGTCGTTCCCCTTCTCCTTGCACCGGTAGACAATGATGCCGGCGAAGTAATCCAGCACAATGGTGAAGATCATCAGCAGGATATACACCGGCTCTCCCCAGCCGTAGAACAGCAGGTTGAAGACCAGCAGGATCAGGTTGCGGAATCGAAAGGGGGAGACATAGTACAAAAGCAGAACTGCCGGCAGGTATAAAAACAGAAAATAAGGGGTGGAAAATACCATGTGGCTCCTCCTTGAGCGGTTTTGAATGGTTGAAAAAATTTCTCTTTCAAAGGCCCGGCGGACAAGGAACTCGTCTGCCGGACAAGTTCCTCATCCGCCGGGCTGATGTGATGCGCCGGGGGCTTGTCAGAGATAGTATGCCTCAGAACAGGGCGTTAAACTCCTCCACAATGGCGTCGCAGTCCTCATTGACCACCATCATGACATAGCTGCCGTTGGAAACAATCCTGGAATTTTCGCTCCAAACACGGGTGGGTTCGGGATACCAGGCTCCGCCGTTGACCATATTGTCAATCCGGGTCTGAAGGATCTCCTTCACAGCATCCACATCGGCACTGTCAGATACCTGAACCAGCACCAGCTCCCCCATATTCATGCTCATCTGGTTGGCATATACCAGGCACTGCTGGGTGGAAATGCCGCTCAGGCCGGGATAATAAGCCTCCATAACCTGCTGGTCAGCCAGCGCCATAAAACTGGGGAACTCATGGGCGCTGGAAACCGCGGTGTAAAAGGCAGACAGATCCACCTGTCCATCCTCAGAAGGGGCGCTGCTGTCCCCGCTGGAATCCCCGCCGGCGCTGGAGCTGCCGGAATCCTCCGGCTCATCCGGTACCGGCTGCTCCGCCTCCAGGGCCTTGCAGTACACCTTGCACACGGCGGTGAGATCCCCCGCCGCGGCGGTAATGGTGGCCGAACCGGCTGCGACATAGGTGACCGTGCCGTTCTCCGCCACCGAGGCCACATCCGGGTTGCTGGAGCTCCAGGTGACGCTGGCTCCCTCCGGCACGCCGCTGGCCTTCAGCTGGAAGGAGGATCCCACAGTGAACAAAGAGAAGTCGGTGCGGTTCAGCTTCAGCTCGGCCTGGACGGGCTGGCCGGGCTCCTCCTGGGAGGCAGAGGCGCTGCCGCCGGCGGAAACAGCTCCGTCTCCGGAGGCGTCGGGCTGGGAGGCGTCCGGGAGGGACCCATCCGGCAGTGAACTGCCTGCACCGGACTGATCCAGGCCGGAGCCGGTGGTGCCGGACTGGCTGGTCTGCGCGCCATCCGAGGTGTCGGAACTGGAACCGGAGCCGGATCCGCCGCAGGCGGTCAAGAGGGAGAGAGACAGGGCGCAGGCCAGAGCCAGCGCAAGCGCACGTGTTTTCTTCATGAGAAAACCTCCTTTTCAGGTGATGGATTATCGTCGAATTTTGCTTGCAGAGCTTTTGACGCACATCCCATCAAAAGGTTCCAGGTCTTCTCAAAAAAATTTTTACCGGCGGGCGGAGGCTCAGTCCTCCGGCACCCAGGTGACGGCGTTGCCGCTGCGCTCTCTGCGCCCGGGGAACAGAGGGCCCTCCGGCAGGCCCAGGGCCAGGGAACAGCAAAGCTGCTCCTCCTCCGTCACCCCAAGGGGGGCGAGCAGGGCGCGCATCTGGGGATTCTGATCCAGATAGTAGGGCTGGTTAATCCAGCAGGTGCCCACCCCCATGGCGCAGGCGGCCAGCATCATGTTCTCCATGGCGCAGGCCGCGTCCTGCAGGGCGCAGCTGTTGTCCCGCCGGTTGGTCACCAGAATCAGCGCGGGGGCCCCATAGGTGCAGTCTGTATTTGCAAAGCGCTTGAGGTTGGCGCTCACCGCGGCGGAGATCTGATGCAGCAGCTCCCGGTCGGTAATGACATAGAAGTGACATTTCTGCTGATTCATGGCGCTGGGGGCATACCGTCCGGCCTCCACAATGGCGGCCAGTGTGGGGCGATCCAGGGGTTCGGGCCGGTAGCTGCGGCAGCTGCGGCGGTCCAGAATCAAATTCAGCAGCTCTTTCTTGCGTTCCATGGTATCATAACTCCTTTCTGGTATTGAGACAGTGCAGCCGGGGGCGGCCGTCCGGCCCCTTTGACACGGGCCGGCGGCTCAGCAGACAGTATTATAGCAGGCCCGGATAAAAATTTCTATCCCCCCGCCCTATTTTTCTCTTGACATGCTGACTGCATGGTGCTATCTTAATATCAACAAATGAATAAATGTTCATATATTTGTTTTGGAGGGAACTATGGAAAAGAAAGAGATCCCCTGCTGTGAGGAAAATTTAATTCACCAGGACACGGTGGAGCAGGTCCGCGCCCTGCTGCCGGCGGACGAAACCCTGTATGACCTGGCCGAGCTGTTCAAGATCTTCGGGGACAGCACCCGGGTGAAGATTCTGTATGCACTGCTGGAATCCGAGCTGTGCGTATGCGATCTGGCCAAGCTGATGGAGGTCACCCAGAGTGCGGTCTCCCACCAGCTGCGGGTGCTGAAAGCCAGCAAGCTGGTGAAATTCCGCCGGGAGGGCAAAACCGTATACTACTCCCTGGCGGATGAGCACGTGTCCCGCATTCTCTCCCAGGGGATGGAGCACATCGCAGAATAACTGGGCCGGTCCGTTTCTGGGATGCTGCCGCGCCCTTCCGGCGGACCGGCGGCGCCGGTTCCATAACAGCCATATCATAAAGGAGTGCATCAACATGAAAAAGACCTACAAGCTTATCGACCTGGACTGTGCCAACTGCGCGGCCAAGATGGAGAACGCCATCAAGAAAATTGACGGCGTCACCGACGCCACCGTCAGCTTCATGACCCAGAAAATGACCATCGAGGCGGACGACGCCCGGTTTGACGACATTGTAAAGCAGGCGGTCAAGGTGTGCAAAAAGGTGGAGCCCGACTGCGAAATTGTGCTGAAGTAAAAAGGGGTGCCTGATTCCGCCGCCTCCGGGCGGCGGAAGGCCTTGCAGGAGGGCTTTCCCCGCGCTGCGTTATCCCTCCCGCCCAATCGGAAGGAGCGATATAGTATGACTAGAAAGCAGAAGAAAATGCTCGGACGCATTCTCATCAGCGCGGCGCTGATGGCCTGCCTGTGGATTCTGCTGCCGGAGACGGACTGGCTGCTGCCGGACTGGCTGTCCTGGCTGCCCCTGGCCCCTGCCGCTGTATCGGAGGACGGGACTGTGGCCCGGTACGCTCCCGGCTGGCTGACGCCGGCGCTCTACCTCATCCCCTATCTGGTTATCGGCTGGGATGTGCTGTGGCGCGCGGTGCGCAACATCAAAAACGGCCAGGTGTTTGATGAAAACTTCCTGATGGCGGTGGCAACGGTGGGCGCCTTCGGCTGCGGCGAGTACCGGGAGGGCGTGGCCGTCATGCTCTTCTATCAGGTGGGCGAGCTGTTTCAAAGCGTGGCCGTGGACCGCAGCCGCAAGTCCATCTCCGCCCTGATGGACATCCGTCCGGACTACGCCAACATCGAGCGGGACGGCCAGCTGGTCCAGGTGGACCCGGAGGAGGTGGCCGTGGGCGACGTCATCGTGGTAAAGCCAGGGGAGCGGGTCCCGCTGGACGGGACCGTGCTGGAGGGGTCTTCCACCCTGGACACCGCCGCCCTCACCGGCGAATCCCTGCCCCGGGATGTGGGGGACGGGGACGAGATCGTCAGCGGCTGCGTCAACCTGACCGGCGTGCTGCGCATTGCGGTGAGCAAGCCCTTCGGGGAGTCCACGGTGGCCAAAATTCTGGACCTGGTGGAGAACTCCGCCTCCAAAAAGGCCAAGGCGGAAAACTTCATCACCAAATTTGCCCGCTACTATACCCCTGCGGTGGTGTTCGCGGCGCTGGCTCTGGCGGTCCTGCCCCCGGTGTGCAAGCTGGCGGATGACGCCCTGGGAGTTGGCCTTCTGCCCGCTCTGGCCGAAGGCGAGTGGATGATGTGGGTGCAGCGGGCCCTGGTCTTCCTGGTGGTCTCCTGCCCCTGCGCCCTGGTGATCTCCATTCCCCTGTCCTTCTTCGGCGGCATCGGCGGCGCCTCCAAGCACGGCATTCTGGTCAAGGGCGGCAACTATCTGGAGGCGCTGGCCCAGGCGGGCATTGTGGTCTTTGACAAGACCGGCACCCTGACCCAGGGCACCTTCTCCGTAACCGCTGTCCATCCAAAAGACATTGACGAGCGGGAGCTGCTGGAGCTGGCCGCGCTGGCCGAACGCTTCAGCACCCATCCCATCTCCCTGTCCATCCAGGCCGCCTGTACGCCCGCCCCTGATCCCGCCCGGGTCACCGACGCCCGGGAGATTGCCGGCCACGGCATCCAGGCCGTGGTGGACGGCAAAACCGTGCTGGCGGGCAACCAGAAGCTGATGGATCAGTTCCATATCGCCTTTCAGGACACCTGCCGCCACACCGGCACCATCGTTCATGTGGCGGTGGACGGGGCCTATGCCGGACATATTGTAATCTCCGACCAGGTGAAACCGGGGGCCAGAGACGCACTCCAGGCCCTGAAGGCGGCCGGCATCCGGAAAACCGTGATGCTCACCGGAGACTCCAGAGCCGTGGGCGAGGCCGTGGCCCGGGAGCTGGGTCTGGACGAGGTGCACGCCGAGCTTCTGCCCGGCGACAAGGTGGACCGGGTGGAGGCCCTTCTGCGGGAAAAGGTCCCCAAGGAGCAGCTGGTGTTCGTGGGCGACGGCATCAACGACGCCCCTGTCCTCTCCCGGGCGGACATCGGGGTGGCCATGGGCGCCATGGGCTCGGACGCCGCCATCGAGGCCGCCGACGTGGTTCTGATGGATGACGACCTGTCCAAGCTGCCTGTGGCGGTGCGCATCGCCCGGAAGACGCTGCGCATTGTGCACCAGAACATCGTGTTTGCCCTTGGGGTCAAGTTCCTGGTGTTGGCCCTGTCCGCGGTGGGGCGGGCCAACATGTGGATGGCGGTATTCGCCGACGTGGGGGTCTCGGTGCTGGCCATTCTGAACGCCAGCCGGATGCTGCGCACAAAATAGCCCTTTTCCCCGCTCTTTGCAGGAAACTGTGGACATTCCTCTCTCCTTTGGATATAATGGGATTCAATTGAAATCCATCCACGGGAGAGAGGAATTTTTTGCTATGATGAACGAAATGATTCTGCTCAAGCTGGGGGAGCTGGTGCTGAAGGGGCTCAACCGGCGTAGCTTTGAGGATAAGCTCCAGGCCAATATCCACCGCCGGCTGAACAACCTGGGCCAGTTCCGGGTATACACCCGTCAGTCCACCACCTATGTGGAGCCCATGCGGGAGGACTGCGACATGGACGGGGCCTGGGAGGCCATGAAGAAGGTCTTCGGCGTGGTGGGCCTGAGCCGGGCCCGGGCCTGCGAAAAGGACAAGGACGCCATTCTGGCCGCCTGCCGGGACTATCTGGACGGCCGGCTGAAGACTGCCCGCTCCTTCAAGGTGGAGACCAAGCGGGCGGACAAGACCTTCCCCATGACCTCCATCCAGGTCAGCCAGTATGTGGGGGGCGAGCTGCATGAGCTGTACCCCAATCTGACGGTGGACGTGCACCATCCGGAGCTCACCGTCTATGTGGAGATCCGGGATTACGCCGCCTTTGTCCACGCCAACCCCGACCCCGGCGCGGGGGGCCTGCCCGTCGGAATCAACGGCCGCGCAGTGTCTCTGCTGTCCGGGGGCATCGACTCCCCGGTGGCCTCCTGGATGATCGCCAAGCGGGGCGTGGCTCTGGAGATGGTCCATTTCTTCTCCTACCCCTACACCTCCCCCGAGGCCAAGGAGAAGGTGATTGAGCTGGCCCGGCTGCTCACCCCCTGGTGCGGCCATTTGGTGGTCCATGTGGTCCCCTTCACCGCCATTCAGGAGGAGCTGCGCCGCTCCTGCCCCG
>JAHYYS010000058.1 GCA_019424865.1 bacterium | reverse complement strand
CCATTCTCCGCAATGAGGTCTATCTCGGTCACATGGTACAGAACAAGACGGGCACGGTCTCCTACAAAAACCACAAGCAGGTCAGCAAACCGGAGAGCGAGTGGATCCGGGTGGAGAATACCCATGAGCCGCTGATTTCTCAGGAAGTGTGGGACGCGGTGCAGCGGATGGACAACCACCCTGCCAGAGGGCGCAGCGGGAAAAGCGGCACCGTCTCTCTGTTCGGCGGTCTGCTCCGGTGTATGGATTGTGGTTCCTCCATGCGGTATATGCGGGATTACCGTAAAAAGGTGTCTGACAAGGAACCGGAGTACAAGGCGTATGTCTGCAACCGGTACGCTTCGGGCGGCAAAAATGCCTGTTCGTCCCACTACATCAACCAGAAGGTGTTGACGCAAATCGTACTGACGGACATCCGCTGCAAGGCGATATGGGCGCAGAACAGCCGGGAAAAGCTGCGTGAAAAAATCCTCGCGCAGAAGGAGTCTGCCGGACGGGAAAAACTTAAAACGCTCCAAGCGGAGCTGAGCGCCATTGACCGGCGATTGCCGGAGCTTGACCGATTGGTGCAGTCCGCCTACGAGGACAAGGTACTGGGTAAAATCCCGGAAAACCTATGTGTCCAGCTTCTCAACGGTTATGAGGCCGAGCGAAAAGCCAAGCAGGAACGCCGCCGGGAGTTGACAGAACAGCTTGCCGCCAGCCGTGAAAACGAGCAGTCCGTAGACGCATGGCTGGATATGGTACAGGATTACTACAATTTGCAGGAGCTTGACCGTCCCACACTCATGCGGCTGATTCAGAAGATTGAGATCAGTGAGAAATACCGGGTGGACGATCACGAGGAACGGGATATCCACATCTACTACAATTTTGTTGGTTATATCGAAGCTTGAGCTTGTCATGCTTTATGCGAAGTGAACTAAGGATAGATATTAAAATGGCTGAAAGAGTGTGCTGCCTATACAGGGGCAGAAATCAGAATGATATTCTAATTCAAAAGAACACCTGCCGTGATTTTTCAAAGAAAAAAGGATGGACCATTGTGGGTGAAGAACAGGAGATAACAACGATAAACCACCGAGGTGGCGTTGCCGCCCATGAAAAAGAGCACTGTATCAGGAAACTTGCTGAGCAAGGCGAATTTGACATCCTGCTGGTCTTTATGTTTGATCGGCTTGGGAATAGTCCCTATGAAATACCGTTCATTTTGGAGTGGTTTACCAAGAAAGGCATCCGTGTTTGGAGCGCCTGTGAGGGAGAAAACAAACCCAATATCAGTACAGAACGGATGCTTAGCTATATACGTTTCTGGCAGGACAATAAGATTCAAAAATCTTGAGCAATGGACAGATCAACCCCGCATCCAGCTATATTGATATTTTTGCGAAGATTATCAATTTCCCTGGCTATTCTGGCCGTAGTGTGAGATAATGGGTATGGCGAAAGCCGGGAACCTTGATAATCGAATACGGTGAATTGGGTGTTCGCCCTCTCACACTAAAATAATGAGAGGACGGATACCAAAATGGCTGAAAGAGTTTATTGTTTATACAGAGTTTCTACCAATAAACAGGTCGACCACGATGAGAATAACCAGGCAGACATCCCCATGCAGAGGAAAGCCTGCCATGAGTTCGCCGCAAAAATGGGCTGGATCATCGTGGGCGAGGAGCAGGAAACCGGCGTGTCAGGTTACAAGGTCAGCGCCGATGACCGGGATAAGCTGCAGCTCATCAAGAAGTATGCGGAGCAGGGCAAGTTCGACATCCTGCTGGTCTTTATGTTCGACCGGCTGGGACGCAAGTCAGACGAAACGCCCTTCGTGGTGGAGTGGTTCGCAAAGAAAGGGATTCGCGTCTGGAGCGTGAAGGAAGGCGAACAGCGCTTTGAGTCCCACACGGATCGCCTGACCAATTACATCCGTTTCTGGCAGGCCGACGGCGAGAGCCAGAAAACCTCCATGCGCACCAAAACAGCTCTTGGCCAGATGGTAGAGGATGGGCGGTTCCGCGGAGGAAACGCGCCATACGGGTATCGCCTGGAAAAGAGCGGTATCTTCAACAAGCGTAAGCATGAGGTTTATATGCTGGTCATCGACGAAGATGAGGCCAGAGTTGTCAGGATGATGTTTGATCTCTGTGTTTCGTCCGGCTATGGCAGATGGCGACTTGCCAACTTTCTCAATGACCACGGTATCAAGAATCGGAAGGGGCAAAATTGGCACGACGCCAGTGTGGGCGGAATCCTGCACAACCCACTTTACAAAGGCATCCTGCGGAGCGGCGAAACCTATGCCGGACCCTTTGAAGCCCTTCAAATCATCGCCCCGGACCATTTTGATCTGGCACAGAAGCTGATGCTGGAGCGCACCAACGAGAGAAAAGAGCATCGCACAGTGCCGCTGAACACCACGGGCCAGTCACTGCTTTCCGGAAATGTTTTCTGCGGCCACTGCGGAGGCCGGCTGGTGCTGACCACCAACGGGACAACCGTCCGCCTTGCGGATGGGACGCCGGTTCATAAAAAGCGCATTCGTTATGTGTGTTACAACAAGACCAGGCGCCGTCAGGAATGTTCCGGACAGACTGGTTACACGATGCACATACTGGATGGAATTGTTACTGAGGTGCTCCATCAGGTTTTCGATAAAATGCAGGGTGCATCAACCGAGATGATTGCGGGAAGTGCGGTTCAAAAACAGATGGCCATGATACGCTCTGAGTTGCAGCGGGCCAGAAATGAAAACACCAAGGCTAATAAAGAATATGAATCCCTCAAGGCCGAGGTGCTGAAGGCGATCCAAGGGAAAAGCGCCCTGCCGCAGGATGTGCTGTCTGAGATGCTGGAGGATACCCGCCAGAAAGTATTGGACACCAGTGAACGTATCACAAAACTGACTGCTGAACTGAACGACGGAAACTCTAAAATTGAGGAAATGAAGGCCGAGTTCAATCGGATCGTGTCCTGGTCCAAGATCTTTGATGAAAGCCCGATGGAGGTCAAGAAAATGATCTGTGGCTACATCATCAAAAAGGTCTCGGTCTGCCAGGACTACAAGGTCAAGATTGAATTCAACATTAATGTGGAGCAGTTCCTGAACGGCATTGACAGCGTCGATGACTGTGAAGATTATGAACTCCCCATAGCGCAATAAGCTCTCACCCTTGCCAAGTAGCGGCAAGGGGTACATATCAAAATTTGGTATGACCAGTTGACAACATATACTTCCCATGTTATACTAACCTACGTCTTAAGCATATTTGGTGCCTTGCCACTCAAGTTCCCTCTTGAACTATCAGAGGGTGCATACCTGATGGCTCGGGAGAGCGCTTGAATGGCATTCAAGAGGTCAGCGGTTCGATCCCGCTTATCTCCACCACACCTCACAAGAGGATGCAGAAGACCGCTGAAACCGGAAGGTTTCAGCGGTCTTTCCGTTTCTGCAGAACACGGTTTTCTCTGCTTTTCTGTGCGCTTGACTTTGACCAAAAAATCTTGAATCAAGGGGACAGAAAAATGAAGAAAATTAAGATGAATCAGGAAAGACTTTGGAAGCCTATTTCTTCCACCTGCGCGCCGTATCCAAGCACTCGGGCATTCAGAAAGGCAATGCGGACAACAGCGGCTTCGGTTTCGTTGAGGGCCAGCTCGTCGGCCTCGCACATGCGCTTACCCGTCCGCTTTTCACAAGGTCATATCCAAACGGGGCGACACCCCCTTAAAACCTCCATCCTCCACAAGCTGTCCCAGGGCGCTTTGTGGAGGATGGAGGTCTTTTTGCTTTTTCCGTCCTCCCGCCAGAATCGGACACAGTCCGTAAGCTTGTCGGTGTGGTTGTCAAACCGCTGCTCGCTCTCCTGGGTGCTCCGCCGTTCTTGGCCCCCCCCACTGTAAAGGGCGTTTTGTCCGCAATCTGTCCGATGCGGCCAAACATGAGCACCGGCAGAATATCAAACTCGCCATACCCGGGGCGTTCTTTGATGATTTGCAGCTTGTCCCGGTTTTCAGCTCTTATCTTGCAGCCGGACACCCCCTCCTCTCTCCTACGTCAAGGGATCGTTTCCTCTCTTGCCCGCTTTTCTTGGTTCAGCTCATTTGCGGCATTTACCCCGTCAGAGCAGGCCAAAGTATCCGAAAAAAGTTTTTAAACTCATCAAAATTTTATAGTCTGTTTAACTCTCGTTTCCCTTTTGTTTAATCGAAAACGATACCCTGAATCCATCAGAAATGCACTTCGGGCATAACAAACCACTCTACTTACAGGTGAAACAGGATCTGGAAAACTCCATCCTCTCCGGGAGACGAAAACCCGGACAGGAAATGCCTTCTGTCCGTTCCCTTGCCGCCGCCTATCAGATCAATCCGAACACAGTCCAGCGCGCAGTGAACCTGCTGCGGGAAGAGAATCTGATCCACCTGACTCACAGGCGCTTTTTTGTAACAGGCGACCTCCTGTTGGTCCGCTCCCGCAGAGAGGAAAAGGCAAAATTGCTGATAGCACAGCTTTATCAATCTCTGTCCCTTCTTGGCTACCGCCGAAGCGAGGTTTTGGACGAACTTATAAAATACTAGTATTTTGCATTTTACCAGATGCCGCAGCCACCGCGAAAGTCAGGCGGGACGCTTATCGTGTCCATCCTGCCCCAGGCAATCATCCAAACTGAAACGCATTTCAACATGCTCCGGACTGCGTGACCCAAATTTTCAAATGAAGCGGGTATGTTCAGCCGTTTCAGCGGCAGCGGGCCAGGCCGGCTGTCCGTCCATGCAAAACAAATACCGCCCCGTTCTTTCGAACAGGGCGGTATTTGTTAATCAAATCATACCCGCTTCCATACCGCTCCGCCGGGCACATCGGTGATCTCGATGCCCCGGGCCTTCAGCTCATCCCGGATGCGGTCGGCCTCAGCAAAGTTCTTGGCCTTTTTGGCCTCGCCCCGGGCCTTGACCAGCGCGTCGATCTCGGGGTCGCCCTCGCCGGTGACGGTGTAGCCCGCCTGGGCCTGGGCGGCCTTCACCTTAACCTGCTCGGCCCGGACGGCGGCCGCCTTCTCCAGCAGGGAGAGGGAGAGCACCTGGTCGAAGCTGTCCAGGATGGCCAGCCGGGTGGCGCCGTTGGTTTTCGCCTTCAGGGCGTCGTACAGCAGGGTGACTCCCATGGAGGTGTTCAGGTCGTTGCCCACCTGCTGGAGGAATTTATCCTTGTACTCGCCCAGCACGGCCTCGTCCACGGCCCCGTCCCTGGGGTCCAGGGCCGCAATGCGGGCGATGAGCTTCTGATAGGCCTGGGCCGCATTGTCCAGGTTCTCCCAGGTAAAGACCAGCCCCTTGCGGTAGTGGCTCTGCAGGCAGAAGAAGCGGTAGGCCAGGGGGTCATACCCCTTCTCCTCCAGCAGGGAGACAGTCAGGAACTCTCCCTTGGACTTGGACATCTTGCCGGAGTTGGTGTTCAGATGGTGGACATGGAACCACTGCCTGCACCAGGGGTGGCCGATAAAGCTCTCGCTCTGGGCGATCTCATTGGTGTGGTGGGGAAAGGCGTTGTCGATGCCGCCGCAGTGCAGGTCCAGGTACTCCCCGTTATACTTCAGGGAGATGCCGGAGCACTCGATGTGCCAGCCGGGGTAGCCCACGCCCCAGGGGGAATCCCACTTCAGGGCCTGGTCCTCAAACTTGGACTTGGTGAACCAGAGGACAAAGTCGTTCTTGTTGCGCTTGTTGGGGTCCTCCTCCACGCCCTCCCGGACGCCCACGGCCAGATCCTCCTCGTCGTGGTCGTTGAAGACGTAGTACCGCTCCAGCTTGGAGGAGTCGAAGTACACGTTGCCGCCCGCCACATAGGCATAGCCCTTGTCCAGCAGGCCGGAGATAATTTTGATATACTCGTCAATCAGGCCGGTGGCGGGCTGGACGGTGTCAGGCTTCCGGATATTCAGCCTGCGGCAGTCCTGGAAAAAAGCGTCGGTATAGAACTGGGCGATCTCCATGACCGTCTTGTGCTCCCGCTTGGCGCCCTTGAGCATCTTGTCCTCGCCGGTATCCGCGTCGCTGGCCAGGTGGCCCACGTCGGTGATGTTCATCACCCGGTTCACGTCATAGCCGGAGTAGCGCAGGAACTTTTCCAGCACGTCCTCCATGATATAGGAGCGCAGGTTGCCGATATGGGCGAAGTGGTACACTGTGGGGCCGCAGGTATACATCTCCACGTGGCCGGGGGTGTGGGTGGTAAACTCTTCTTTTTTGTGGGTGGCGGAATTGTATAACAGCATCGTGTGTCTCTCCTTCTTAATTATGACCCCGTCCCACCGGGACGGGCCGCTTTTCTCTTGTTGCAGATTGCTCCAAAAATTGCCGATCCAGCAGCTTTTCCACAAATTCCAGCCGCGCGGAAAGGGCGGCCAGCTTCTCCAGCGTGGGGTTCTCCACGCTGGTCTGGTCCACCTCGTCGGCATAGTGGGTGGTACGCCCGGCGATGCGCACAATCTGGGCGGGGATGCCCACGGCGGTGGCGTCGGCGGGCACCTCGCTGAGCACCACGGCATTGGCCGCGATGCGGGAATTATCCCCCACCTTGAAGGGGCCCAGCACCTTGGCCCCGCAGCTGATCAGCACGTTGTTTCCAATGGTGGGGTGGCGCTTTCCGTGGTCCTTGCCGGTGCCGCCCAGGGTGACGCCGTGGTAGATGAGGCAGTCGTCCCCCACCTCGGCGGTCTCGCCGATGACCACGCCCATCCCGTGGTCAATCACCAGCCGGCGGCCGATTTTGGCCCCGGGGTGGATCTCAATTCCCGTCCAGAAGCGGCTCCACTGGGAGACAACCCGGGCCAGGAACTTCCAGTTATGACAGTATAGCCAGTGGGCCAGGCGGTGATACAAAGTGGCATGCACCCCCTGGTAGAGCAGAAAAATTTCCAGCTTGGACCGGGCAGCCGGGTCCCGGCGCTGATAGGCCTCCAGCGTCTCATTCAGATTTTTGAACATAGCTCCTCCTTTTCCCGTCTGATTGGTACTGTGACTGGGGCGGGCGGAGGACAGCAAAAACGCCTCTCACGCCCACCCTGGGCATAAGAGGCGATGTTACTCGCGGTTCCACTCTCATTTCTCACTTGTCTGGCCGGTAACGGGGCCAAATCGGGCGGCATTGCCCGCCGCGCTCCCGGACGCACTTCACGCCCCGCCGCCGCAGGCCCCCTTTCAGCCGGTGAAGGGCCCTCTCTGTTCTTTGGCGCTGGCGCTACTTTTCCGTTCTTCGCGCTTGCCTACAGGTCATTATATTATCATCTGTCCGGGGATGTGTCAACCCCACCCGCTGTTTTTCCTCCCGCCTGTTCGTCGGCCCCGTGGCCAAAGCTCCGGTAGTGCTCCTTGGTCAGGTCGATAAAGCTCCGGGCCGCGGGGGACAAAAATCCGTTCTTCTTATACACGATGGCCATGGGGCAGGTCAGGGGCGGGTCTCCCACCGTACAGCAGGCCAGGCGGTCCAGATAGGGCGTGCGGGAGATGCCGCTCTCCTGCAAAAAGGCAAAGCCCATGTTTTCCGCCGCCAGATTGATGGCGGTGGTGTTGTTGGTGGTAATCAGGATATTCTGCGGCTCCACATTGTGCACGGAAAAGACGTTGTGCAGCAGCCTGGACAGCCGCCACTCCGCCGGCAGCATGATAATCCGTTCCCGTTCCAACAGCCGCAGGTCCCGGAAGGGCTTGGGGTCGGAATAGGGGCTGTCAATCCCCCGGAGCAGGGGATGCTCCCGGTGGCCCACCAGGAAGACCCGCTCCTGCATCACCAGCTCATAGGTCAGGTCCGTCAGGTCCTCCGGAATCTGCATGACGCAGAAGTCCAGCACGCTCCCCTCGGCCAGCTTGCCCAGCTCGGGCACCGGCGCCTCGTGGAGCACCACCTGCACATCCGGGTACTGCTGGGCAAAGGCGGGCAGCACGTCGGGCAGCAGCGTGGAGCCCCGCCAGGGGGACACCCCGATGTGGAGGGTGGGCCGCCGCCGGTCCCGCAGATCCCGCAGGTCGCTGACCAGCTGCCGGTCCAGATAGTCCTGCCGCTCCAGATAGGCGTGGAACAGCTCCCCCGCCGGCGTCAGCTTCAGGGGGCTGTGGGAGCGGTCCAGCAGGACCACCCCCAGATTCCGCTCCAGCTTGGCCAGGTACTGGCTGAGGTAGGGCTGGGACAGATACAGCCGCTCCGCCGCCTTGGAGATGCTGCGCTCCTTCACTATGGTCAAAAAGTACTCCGGATTTTTCACAAACATAGCCATGCTCCTCACAGGGGGATTGGTTATCCGATTATACCACGCTTTCCGCCCGCGGGGAAGTCCGGAGCAGGGAAATAAAAACCCGCAGCCGCGTGTATGCCCACGGCTGCGGGGTGCCCTGCGGTGATGCCTGTCCCGCGGGGCGTTCTGGTGGCCAGAGAGAAATTCGCAAACCAAAGGGAGATGGAAGAAAGCAGGGAGGTGTGAGGAGGGGGTTGCGAGTTAGCTTTCTCTAACCACGCTTATATTAGCATATGCTAACTTCTTTGTCAACCTGTTTTTTCTTCTTTCCAAAAAATTTTTCTGCACAGCGGTACAGGACCGGAACTGATGTCCCTGCCCTGTCAGCCGGCCTCAAAAAAATCGGCGTACCGCTTTGTACAAAGCGGTACGCCAACTTTTTTCACCGTCTTGCAGATGCGGACGCGCCGCCCTAAACAAACTGGTTGCGCGCTCTGTCATAGTGAAAGCCTGCGCCGGCCAGCCGGGCGGTCAGCTCCTCCGGCGCAATCCCCTCCTGGGCGCACAGCTCCTCCAGCGTGGGACAGGTGTCCCGCAGGCGGGTATTCACTACGCTGAGCAGAATCATGGGGTCAGCAGGCAGCATGGCGCCTGCCCTCAGCCCGGCGGCCAGGTCATATCCCGGCCGGACAGGACATGGAAATGCAGGTGCGGGACGGACTGGCCCGCCTGCTCGCCGATGTTGGATACCACACGGTAGCTCTCCAGACCCAGTTCCTTGGTCACCTTGGAGATTACGGCGAAGATATGGGCCGCCACGGCGGCATTCTCCGGGGTGATCTCAGCCACCGAGGCGATATGCGCCTTGGGAATCACCAAAAAGTGGGTGGGCGCCTGGGGGTCGATGTCGTAGAAGGCGTAGACCGTCTCATCCTCATATACCTTGTTGGATGGGATCTCCCCATTGGCGATCTTGCAGAACAGACAATCGGACATGGTTGAACCTCCTTTGTTTGTCAGTAGAACCATTGTACCCCCTTTTGTGCGGATCAGCAAGATTTTTTTATTCCCCCACGGGGTCCAGGCCCTCCAGGGAGAAGGTTTGGACTAAGGCGGCAGCAGAAACCACCTTGTTCGAATTTGTCATCCGGTTCATCCGAGCCGCAAAATTTCAAACCGGACAGTGCAAAACAGCCGTTCTTCCGGGCGGCTGTTTTGCACTGGAATCTTATTTGCTGCTTGACGGGAGATCGGTATGGGCCGGAAAAACCATTACCGTCCCATGACCCGGGCCATCTGGGTCATGGTGACGGCCACCTCCGCCCGGGTGGTGGTCCCGGCGGGGTCAAAGCGGTTGTTGTCCTTGCCGCTCATGATGCCCAGCTGATAACACAGCTCCACGCCGCTGTCGGCATAGTCGGCGATGGAGGCGGCGTCGGTAAAGGCGGGATCGTTCTGGTTCACCGGCTCGGCGGAGTAGTCATAGGCATTCAGGAAGGTGCCGAACAGGGCGGCCATGTCCTGGCGGGTAATCGGGGCGTTGGGGTTGAAGCCCTCCGCCATGCCCGCGGGGATCAGGGGCTGGGCCCAGTTCACATAGCCCTCGTACCACGCGCCGCCCTCCACGGGGGTGACAGTTTCGCCGGAGAACTGGCTGAGCACCACCAGGAACTCGGCATAGGTCATGCTGTCATTGGGGGCAAAGATGCCGTTCCCCTTGCCGGAGAACAGCCCCTTCTCCGCCACCGTCTCTACGAAGGAGGCGTACCAGGCGTCGGCGGCCACGTCGGTGAACCCGGCCACCGTGGCGGGCTGTTCCGGCTGGGCGGAGCCGCCCACCTGGACATAGGCGTAGACGACGGGGCCCCAAGTATCGGTAACCTTAATCTCATAGGCGACTCCAGGGCTCATTTCTGCAGCGTCGTACAAAATCTCTCCGGTAGCCAGTTCTTTCACCTGCGTGATAAAGTCCCACTGGGGTTCCACCGTGGAGAAGGTGGTCCCCGCCGGGAATACATAAACGGTGCGGAGCTGGCCCTCGCTGTCGTTCATGGTGAAGGAACCCGTGCAGGTCCCGGTGGCCTGCAGCTTGGGGCAGTCCGGCACCTGGCCGTACTCATAGCCCTCCTCTTCCGGCTGCCCCTGACCGGACCATGTCCCCTCGTGCTTCTCCAGGAGATAGTACTGGCCGCCTATCGAGGCCATGGCCAATCCCTCGTTGAAGGGGCCAATGTAGCAATCATAACCAAATTCGCCCACAGGGATCACATAGTTCCCCTCGGCGTCCACCACGCCAAACTCCTTGTCCCTGCGCACCGTGGCCAGCCCGTCGCTGAAGTTGTCACAAATTATATCCAGATCATCCTCCGGCGGAATGACAAACTCGCCCGTCTCCACATTAACCACGCAGAAGTTGGTAAAAGGGGTGTACACCAAAATCAGACCGGAATGCACGCCTTCTTCATACCAACTCTGTACGCCTATGTCCTTGATTTCATAATCGGGATCGCTCCAGACCACATTCCAGTCTTCGTCTACCACGAGGCTTTTCCCGTCAGCCTCTATGGGCAGATAGCCCTCGGAAAACGTACCCTTCAAAGAAACGGCACTGCGGAGATTGGAGGGGTCAAACATGTCCGCAGTCAAAGCTGCCACTTCCCTGCCAGAGCGGTCTTTCACGATAAGACTATATGGAATGGAGCTGTTTCGAAATGCGTACAGGTCATCTGAAATGAGCCAGTGGTGATACTCCTCCACCGTGCAGTCGACAACGACATTGCCCGCAGTGTCGATGATCTGAGCTTCTACACCGGGATCCTTAACCACACTGGCCCAGCTGCCCTGAAACATGTCCGCACGCGCATAGACGGCTGGGATCACCAGCTCGCCTTGTTTGTTGATATATCCTTTTTTCAGGCTGCCGTCCGGCTGCTCCACGGAGACCGGACACAACCCACTGGAAAAATACCCAAACCAGGCGTCGACTTGGTAGCCGGACGCCTCCAGTTCTTCCGGAGAGAGGACGACGTTGCCCTCCTGATCCGCAAAGCCATACGCATAGTTTTCATTCGCGAAGCGAATCAGACCCTCGGAAAAGGGTTCACTGGTCATCACCCTCAAATCCTGGTTCCCGTACAGCTCCACTGTGATGTAGTAGCCGTCCCCCTGGTAGACGGGCTCCGGCTCTGCCGCCGACGCTGCCGCCGGCAGCAGGGACAGAGCCAGGACACAGGAGAGCGCCCCGGCAAGCATTCGTTTCCACTGCTTTTTCATTTCCTCTGATTCCTCCTTATTGGTTCTGGCACAGGGGAGCAGGCAGTCCAAGTCCTCGCTTCCCCTGTGCCAGCTTTTCAATATTTACCGGCCCATGACCCGGGCCATCTGGGTCATGGTGACGGCCACCTCTGCCCGGGTGGTGGTCCCGGCAGGGTCAAAGCGGTTGTTGTCCTTGCCGCTCATAATGCCCAGCTGATAACACAGCTCCACACCGCTGTCGGCATAGTCGGCGATGGAGGCGGCGTCGGTAAAGGCGGGCTCGTCCTGGTTCACCGGCTCGGCGGAGTAGTCATAGGCATTCAGGAAGGTGCCGAACAGGGCGGCCATGTCCTGGCGGGTAATCGGGGCGTTGGGGTTGAAGCCCTCCGCCATGCCCGCGGGGATCAGGGGCTGGGCCCAGTTCACATAGCCCTCGTACCACGCGCCGCCCTCCACGGGGGTGACAGTTTCGCCGGAGAACTGGCTGAGCACCACCAGGAACTCGGCATAGGTCATGCTGTCATTGGGGGCAAAGATGCCGTTCCCCTTGCCGGAGAACAGCCCCTTCTCCGCCACCGTCTCTACGAAGGAGGCGTACCAGGCGTCGGCGGCCACGTCGGTGAACCCGGCCACCGTGGCGGGCTGTTCCGGCTGCTCCGGCTGGCTCTGGCCGGAGTAAGTCCCATCGTGCTTCTCCAGCAGATAATACTGGTCGTCCTTCTCTGCAACAGCCAACCCCTCGTTGAAGGGGCCGATCCACACAAAATCACCCGTTGGGATCACATACCGGCCGGTGGTGTCCATCACGCAGCAGCCGTCAACGACAGCCCCCTGGAAGGCCGTCACCAGTCCATCGCTGAAATTGTCCATAAAGAACAAATTATAAGTTGGCTCTACCAAAAATTCCCCGGTTTTCACGTTCAGGACGGCCCCTTTGTTGTTCCCCTGATACAGCGGCAGCAGGCCGTTATAGACATTCCACGGCAGAAACGAGTATGCCGCGCCAACTCCCACGCTGGAAGAAAGATAGTAATCAGAGCCACGCCATACCTCGTTCATCTCCCGGTCCCGAATCGTGACGCTGTTTGTATAGGGGTCGTAGTCGCCTGTCGTAATCACATAGCCCTCAGAAAAGCCGCCGTTGAACAGGAGATAGTCGTCTGTGACGTATTCGTCCACTTCATTCCCGTTCTCATCAATCAGGCAGTAGGTATTTTCATATTCTTCTACGTTCATGCCGTAAGAATCCAGATAGACGATCGCAGTCCCCTCGCCAAAGGCACTGTAAGCGTCGCAGTATCCATCGGACAGCCCGCTGTTTTCGTTATGGTCCAGCGGGGCCACATAGATCACATCCCCGGAGGTGTCGATATATCCCCACTGACCCTCATACCGTCCCTCCCCAAACCTCACCAGGGCCAGGCCGTTGGAGAAACTCCTGGCTTCGGAGAACTGCGGGGGGATGGCCAGCCGGCCGCTCTTGTCGATATACCCGTTGTCGGCATAATAGCCGGCGGCCGGCACGCGCACTGCACACAGGCCGTCGTGGAAATCTCCCGTCAGGATGTAGCCCGCTCCCTCCAGGTTGTCATAGGAGAGGACCACATTTCCGTCTTTGTCAGCAAACCCTTCGTCTCTTCCAAAGTTCACCAGCCCATCCGAAAACAGACTGGTCGAATCCAAGTCCAGGTTCTGGTTGCCATACAGTTCCGCTGTGATGTAATAGCCGTCCCCCTGGTAGACGGTTGCGGCCTCTTCCGCCGCAAGGGCCGTCCCCGGCAGCAGGGACAGAGCCAGGACACAGGAGAGAACCCCGGCAAACATTCGCGTCCCTTGATGTTTCCTCATCCTTTGATTCCTCCATTTCCCTTTTTTGCTCCCCGGACAGATGCCGGAAGATTATCCTCATTTTATCCCGATAAACAGGAAAAAACAATAAGCGGGCTGCATAGTATCCGCCTTTTCCAGGCTCTCTGCCCAAAAATACTCCAAAAAAACAGGCAATTTATATGGAAAAATACCAAAAAAGGCGGCCTGCCACAGTTGTTCCGTGACAGGCCGCCAAACATGACAGAATGATATTTTCTTCCGCCGCCCGCGGGCGGGCTTTTTGACAGGCTGAGCAGCCCCCGCCCGCCGGCGTCAGGCCGGAAAGTGGAACGGGGCCCCAGGTGCGCCCGTCCTATTCTTCTTCCCCGTTTGCACAGGGAAAGACAACCGTCTCAAACTCCCCCAGACGCTCCTGTCTGCTTTTCCCCGCGTCTCTGGGGTTCTCCAGCCCCAGCACATCGTAATAGGCGTCTGAGAAGACCAGTCCGGAGGGATCAAAGGCCGCTTGAAGGGCTTTCACCGGTTTCCAGGGGTCGGCCGGCTCCAGGTGAAAGGCGGCGGCGACCGCCCCCAAGGCTGCCCGCTTTTGGGCCAGAAAGTCCTCCATCCCCTCCCAGGACTGCTCACGCTCCTCCTGGAGAAAGGCCCGGAACCGGGGCTCCGTCAGCCACCAGATTTGGGTGAGGGGGTTGGCGTCCCCGCAGAACAGGACATAGGACAAAAACTGCCGGAAGTCCCCCGCCACGGGCAGCACATAGGTCCCCGGCTCCCCCATGGTGGGATCCACACAGTAGATCGTCTCATCCCCAGGGAGGAGGGCGAAGTGGATCCCGTCGCAGCCCAGGCAGGCGAAGACCTCCGCCCCCGCCGGGGTGCAGAAATAGTCGTATTCCGCCCCCGCCCGCTCCAGACCGATGGCGGAGTGGTCAATCTCCAGGTTCCAAAAGGCCCTGATGTCATCTCGTGTCATGTTGTCCTCCCAAAATCCGCACCAAGCGGTCCCCGCGCCGGAGGCCGCTCCGCTGGGCTCCGGCAGGGGGGCGGCTTCGCCGCCATACCGATACTCAGCCCTTCAGCTTCATATCTGCCACGTTATCTGCTATGGCCAGGGCATTATCCAGCATAACTTTGTCCTTACAAAGTCCGCTCGCCTTCGGTCCCGCCTGACGGCAAGACCTGCGGCCGCTCCCTTGCTCGTCCTCTCCCTGCCGGACCCGCTCCGCTGGGCTCCGGCAGGGGGGCGGCTTCGCCGCCATACCGATACTCAGCCCTTCAGCTTCATATCTACCACGTTGTCTACTATGGCCAGGGCATTATCCAGCATAACCAAATCTTTGCCGCCGCCCATGGCGCTGTCGGGCTTGCCGCCGCCGGAGCCCCCGGCGATGGCAGACACCTGCTTGACAATATCTCCGGCCTTGACGCCCTTCTGCACAGCCTCCTTGCCGCACACAGCCAGGAAGGTAATCTTCTCCCCCTGAACCGCAGCCAGCACAGCCACCACCTTGGGATCCTTGTCCCGCAGGAAGTCGCCCATGCTGCGCAGGCGGGCCGTATCCGCGTCGGGCACCGTGGCGGTGAGTACCTTCAGCCCGCCCACATCGTGGGCGGCAAACAGGAAGCGCTCCGCCTCGCTGACGGCCTCCCGGGCGCGGAACTTCTCCACCGTCTGGTGCAGCTGGCGCAGCTCGCCCATAATGGCCTCCGCCTTGTCCCGCAGCTCGCCGGGCTTGACCTTCATGGCGGCGGCGGTCTGGAACAGCAGCTCCTGGTTGCGGTTCATCACCTCCAGCGAGGCCATGCCGGTGGTGGCCTCAATGCGGCGCACGCCGCTGGCCACCGAGAACTCGCTGTCGAGGTGGAACACGCCCACCTTGGCGGTGTTGTCCACGTGGGTGCCGCCGCACAGCTCCATGGAGAAGCCGTCGCCCATTTCCACCACCCGGACGGTGTCGCCGTACTTCTCGCCGAAGAGGGCGGTGGCCCCCTTCTCCCGGGCGGCGTCGACGCTCATCACCTCGGTCTTCACATCCCAGCCGTCCAGCACCCAGTTGTTGACAATTTCGCTGACCCGGGCAAGTTCCTCCGGGGTCATGGCGGAGAAGTGGGTGAAGTCAAAGCGCAGCCGGTCGGGCTCCACCAGGGAGCCGGCCTGGTGCACATGGTCCCCCAGGACAGAGCGCAGGGCGGCGTGGAGGATATGGGTGGCGGAGTGGGCCCGGCGAATGGCCTGGCGGCGCGCCGGGTCGATGGAGGCCCGGACGGTGTCCCCCACCTTCAGCGTGCCCTCCTTCAGCTGGCCGTAGTGCATATACTTGCCGCCCTTGTTCTTCTGTACGTCGGTGACCTCAAAGAGCCGGCCGTTCTCCCCGCTCCAGGCCAGGAAGCCGTGGTCGGCCACCTGGCCGCCCATCTCGGCATAGAAGGGGGTCTTGTCCAGCA
>JAHYYS010000057.1 GCA_019424865.1 bacterium | reverse complement strand
TGTGGCAGCGGTAGCAGGTGCCCACGTTGTGCTGGTGGGGCTCCACCTTCACCAGCCAGCCCTGCTCCTCCAGGTCGGCCACAATGGCCTTCCGGGCCTCGTACCGGTCCATGCCGGAGTACTTGCCGTAGCCCTCCACCACGCGACCGTTATCGTCCAGAACGCGGATGGTGTCCAGGTTGTGGCGCAGGCCCACCTCAAAGTCGTTGGGGTCGTGGGCGGGGGTCATCTTCACGCAGCCGGTGCCGAACTCCATGTCCACATAGTCGTCGGCCACAATGGGCATCTCCCGGCCCACCAGGGGCAGGACGCACTTTTTGCCCACGATGTCCCGATAGCGGTCGTCGCTGGGGTTGACGGCCACGCCGGTGTCGCCCAGCATGGTCTCGGGCCGGGTGGTGGCCACCACCACATAGCGGCCCTCCTCCCCCAGGATGGGGTAGCGGATGTGCCAGAGATTGCCGGGCTTGTCCACATACTCCACCTCGGCGTCACTGAGGGCGGTGGTGCAGTGGGGGCACCAGTTGATGATGCGGCTGCCCTTGTAAATAAGGCCCTTCTCATACAGGGAACAGAAGGTCTCCCGCACCGCCTTGGAGCAGCCCTCGTCCATGGTGAACCGGGAGCGCTCCCAGTCGCAGGAGACGCCCATCTTCTTCTGCTGCTCCACAATGCGGCTGCCGTACTTCTCCTTCCACTGCCACACCCGATCCAGGAACTTCTCCCGGCCCAGGTCATAGCGGGTCAGGCCCTCGTTGACCCGCAGATCCTCCTCCACCTTGATCTGGGTGGCGATGCCCGCGTGGTCGGTGCCCGGGACCCACAGGGCGGCGTAGCCCTGCATCCGCTTGAAGCGGATGAGGATGTCCTGCAGGGTGCAGTCCATGGCGTGACCCATGTGCAGCTGGCCCGTCACGTTGGGGGGCGGCATGACAATGGTAAAGGGCTTCCGCTTCGGGTCCCGGTGGCCGCGGAAGCAGCCGGCCTTTTCCCATTTCTCATAGATGCGGCCCTCGGCCTCCTGGGGCTCATAGACCTTCGGCAGTTCTTTGTTCATGATCCAATACACTCCTTTTCGGGGCAGAAAAAAGTCCGCCCCAAGCCATTTTGCTCAGGGCGGAACAAATCCGCGGTACCACCTGAATTCCCCTCACGGGGCACTCGTTGCCTCTGTAATGGGAGGACCCACCGGCTCTTACTTTCCCCGCCGCGGGGGTTCAGAGCCGGGGCTCGGGGGACACTTCACCGGGCGCTCATCATGGCCTTGCACCATCCGGCCACTCTCTGACATGAGGCTTGCGGCTACTTCTCCCCTTCTGCGCCTGTTTCAGGTGGTATTATATCCAGATTCCCCGGTTCTGTCAAGGGCGGGCCCGGGAAATGCCCCGGGGCTTTCATCCCGCCTATACAAAGGAATCCAGAATCCGCTGCGTCAGCTTTCGGAAATCGGGCACAACATTGATCTCTTCAGCCAGGGCGACGGGCTGCACCTCATACAAAACTCCCTCGTGGACGAAGTAGCCGATGTATTCCTCCGCCCCATGGAGCGCCCGGGCAGTCACAATGGTGGCCGTCTCTCCATTGGCCATCTGATAGCCCTCCGTCCGGAACTCCATCTCCACGCCGGATTTTCCCGTCATGATGCAGTTTCCCTTGCCGTCGGTCCGGTACCAGGTGCTGGGCCCGTTCCACGCCATGCCCGGAACCCCCTGGGCCAGCTGCTCCCCATCGGCATATTCGGTATAGAGGTGGATGTAGATCAGCACATCTACATTGTCCACCACCCGGCTGAATGCCACCCGAATCTGCTCCGGCTGTCCCTGGGCCTCCAGATCCCTCCGCTCCTGATCCACGCTCAGACTTCCGTCCACCACATACCGGGCGTTCATGCCGGGCGCGTCTTCGGCCTCGTCCAGCAGCTGGCTGTATAAAAGCGGGATCCCCACATAGTCCGCCGCCGACTGCCAGCTGTCGTGGGCCCACTGCAGCTCTCCCCGGGCCAGATCGTCCTGCAGCGCCTGGCCAAACTGCGTCAGGTCGAACTGCTGAAACTCCCCCTGCACAGAATATCCGGAATCGTCATAGCCGGACCGGGTCTGTCCCAGCCGCACCCCCAAAACGGCCTCCAGCGCCCACACGGTCCCGGCCAGCACCAGGCACAGGCAGGCGGCAATCAGCCCCACTCTGGCCCTCCGCGGCAGTCTGCGCCGCCCCGCGGGGGCGGCTGCCCCCTCCACCAGCTCCCAATCCACGCAGCCCACGGCCGCCATCATCCGGTCCTCCTGTCTCATAACCAGCCCTCCTTTTCCAAATCGTGCTTCAATTTCTTCCGCATCCGGAACAGGACGCTCTTGGTCTTGGGCACCGACCAGCCCAGAAAGGCGGCGGTGGCCTCCACGGTGTCCGCATACCAGTACCGGCGCAGAAAGGCGGTGCGCGCCCCCGCCCCCTGTTTCCGCAGGAAGGCGGAGATGGCCCGCCCCAGCTCCTCCGCCTCCGTCCGGCTCTCCGGCCCGTCCTGAAGGGGGAGACAGTCCGCCAGCTCCAGCGCCGCCAGGGACACCGTGTCCCCCTGCCGCCCCCGCTGCCGGCGCAGCAGCAGGGCCCGGTTGCGCACCACCGCCCCCAGATACCCCTGGAACCGCTCCGGCCGGGCGGGCGGAATCGCATTCCACAGGGCCAGCCAGCAGTCGCTGAGGCACTCCTCCACGTCCCGCTCCTCCCCCAGGATGTTCCGGGCGATGGTCCGGCACCAGGGGCCGTATTTTTCCTGGGTCTCCGCCACCGCCTCCTCCCGCCGGGCCCAGTATAGATCCAGCAGTTCCCGGTCCGTCATCGGCCTCCCCCCTTCCCGTTTCGTCCTTCCCTATCTATATAGAGCACTGTTTTTCCGGTTTGGTTGCGCTCCGCTTCAAATTTTTCTTGCAGCGCACAAAAAACGCCGGCCCTGAAGCTTCTCTTCAGGGCCGGCGTTTCCGCAAGCGCTGTCTATTTGTCCCCCCGGCCGCGCTCCGGGGTGTTTTTCTTATAGAGGATGTTCAGGCCCTTCAGCAGCAGATCCCGCTCCAGCTTGATCTCCCGGCGGCACAGGGGCACAATAAACTGGGACATGCCCCCGGTGGCCACCACGGTGGTGGTGCGCCCCAGCTCCTCCTCCACCCGGTCCAGCATCCCGTCCAGCATGGCGGCGGTGCCGTACATGATGCCGCTGCGCATGCAGTCCACGGTGTTCTTGCCAATCACCTTGCGGGGGCGATCCAGCCGGATGCCGGGCAGCTGGGCCGTGCGGGAGGTCAGGGCGTCCAGCGACACCCGCACCCCCGGGATGATGCAGCCGCCCAGATACACGTTCCCCCGGTCCACCACCTCGATGGTGGTGGCGGTGCCCAGATCCAGCAGAGTCAGGGGCGGCTCATACTCCGCCAGAGCCGCCACCGCAATGACGATGCGGTCGCTGCCCACCTGGGAGGGGGTGTCCATCTGAATGTTCAGCCCCGTCTTAATCCCCGGGCCCACCACCATGGGCGTCTTGCCGGTCAGCTTGATCACGCCGGTGCGCACGGAATTGAAGACCGGCGGCACCACCGAGGAGATGATGCAGTCGTCGACATCCCCGGGCTTGGCGTCAAACAGCCCCAGCATATTTTTGATCTCCGCCCCGTACTGATCCGAGGTCTTGATGCGGTCGGTGGCAATCCGGGCCTCGAACAGGATCTCATCATTCTGAATGCCGCCGATGACAATGTTGGTATTGCCGATGTCAATGGCAAGAAGCATAAACGGTTCACCTCACCGGGAGGAAACGCCTCCCCCTCGTCTTTATTTCTGCACGCCGGGCGCGCCCACGCCCAGAGACAGCCGCCCCGCCACATGAAGCAGGGCCTTCCCGATGGCGGCTACCAGCACGGCGGCGGCAATCGCCTCCATCACCCCGGCTCCGGTCACCGTGACCATAATAAAGTCATACACGGCGGACATCGCCAGATTGTTGGCGGCGGCATACTCCGCCCGGAACAGGAAAAAGATGCTGGCCATCACACAGGCTGTGTTGGTCATGGCTCCGGCCGCCCCCACAATGGGCAGGGCCACAAAGTCGTGGACCCGAAGCCGGCGGCCCCGAAGGGGGATGGACACCTTTTTCAGCCCGATCCACAGCCAGCCGGCCACCACGCCGATGAGAATCCGACAGCCCACCGACACCCACAGGGCCTTTACCGCCCCGACAATCCCCGTGGTGCTCAAAAAGGGAGAAAAGCAGATGGATGCGGCCACCGGGGCCACGGTGTTGCTGATCAGGGAGCACAGGCCGAACACGCCGCCCAAAATGGCGCCGGCCATGGGGCCGAGCAGGATGGCCCCCAGAATCACGGGGATATGGGTGGTGGTCGCCTTAATGGTGGGCAGCTGAATCAGGCCCAGGGGGGTGTTGGCCAGCAAAATGACAATGGCCGCCATCATGGCGACCCCTACCAGCCAGTGGGTGTCCTTCTTACGGGTTTTCATATTGTATTACCTCCTGCTGCCGCTCTCCCGCTTTTGGAGATGCAGCGCAATATTTAAGAGGGCGAGGGCGGCTCAGCACTCCTGCGCCCTCTTATCTGGTGTATTATACAGGATACTTCCCCGCCGTGCAAGAGTTCTCTACAAATTTTATAACCTCCCCTCCCTCCGGGGCGGGTTTGCAGATTATGCGGGAAATGATTGTAATTGTCAGGCGGCTGTGGTAGAATAGCGGGGAAAACGACAAAATCAGCCCTCCTACCGAGGAACAGAAAGGTGTCACACCCATGGATTTGGATCATCCCTTCCGCAATGCGGTATTCGGCGGCTTTAACCGCCAGGACGTTTTGACTTATTTGGAAAATACCTCCCGGCAGACTGCCCAGCAGCGCCAGGAGCTGGAGCAGAGGCTGGAAACCCTTCAATCCACTGTCTCCCAGCAGGACGCCCAGCTGGCCGAGCAGCAGGAGCAGCTGGGCCGGCTGACCCAGGAAAACAGCGACCTGAAGGCCCAGGTGGAGCAGCTCAGCGCCCATTTGGAGTCGGCCCGCGCCCAGCACAGCCAGTCCGCCGCCGACCTGGCCCAGGCCAGACAGGACGCGGCCGCCCTTCAGGAGCGGGTAAAGGCCCTGGAGCCCGACGCCAGCGCCTATGCCGCCGTGAAGGAGCGCACCGCCGGGGTGGAGCTGGACGCCCACCGCCGGGCCCAGGCCGTGCAGCAGCAGGCCCAGGAGCAGGCCGCCCAGCTGCGCCGCCAGACGGAGCAGTGGATGCGCCAGGTGGAGCAGGAGTATGACGGCCTGCGCAGCCAGGTGGAGGCCACCGTCTCCCACGCCGCCGACCAGCTGTCCAAGGCCGGAGCCTGCCTGGAGCAGGTGACCGCCCTGCTGGAGGAGCGGGACGCCCGCCTCCAGGCCCTGTCCCAGTCCTATACCGAGGGGGGCGGGCAGGCGGATTCCGCCCCGCAGCCCTGAGCCGATTGATTCGCCGCCCCGCCCGGGCGGCGAATTTTTTTGCCCTCCGGCGCGGCTTCTCCCTTGACAGGGCGGCCGATTGGCCTTTTAATGATAGATGTGAGGAATTGAGTTGGGGAACATGGAACTTTGCCGCGCCCGCCCTTTCCCCGGCGGCAGATCAGAGGGAAGCCGCCTGCCGGCCGGCGTCCCCCCTTCGCGCCATGTTCCCCATGGCACAGAATACTTTTACAAGCAGGGAGGAGCAATATGTCTATCACACTGGGAAAAACCGGCCTAAACATTGAGAAAAACGGCTTTGGCTGTCTGCCCATCCAGCGGGTCAGCCGCCAGGAGGCCGTGCGCCTGCTGCGCCGGGCCTATGACGGCGGCATGAACTACTTCGACACCGCCCGGGCCTATACCGACAGCGAGGAAAAGGTGGGCGAGGCCTTTGCCGGGATGCGGGACAAGGTCATCCTGGCCACCAAGAGCCAGGCCCAGACCGGGGAGCAGATGAAGCAGGACCTGGAGACCAGCCTGCGCATGCTGAAAACCGACTACATCGACGTCTATCAGTTCCACAACCCCGCCTTCTGCCCCAAGCCCGGCGGGGCGGACGGGCTGTACGACGCCGCCCTGGAGGCCCAGGCCCAGGGAAAGATCCGCTTTATCTCCATCACCAACCACCGCCTGGCGGTGGCGCAGGAGGCCATTGACTCCGGGCTGTACGCCACCCTCCAGTTCCCCTTCAGCTATCTCTCCGGCGTTCAGGAGGAGATGCTGCTGGACGGCTGCGTCAAAGCCGGGATGGGCTTTATCGCCATGAAGGCGCTGGCCGGCGGCCTGATTCGGGACGGCTATACCGCGGCGGCCTTCATGGCCCGGCAGCCCCACGTGGTGCCCATCTGGGGGGTACAGCACGACTGGGAGCTGGAGCAGTTCCTGGACTGTATTCAGAATCCCCCGGAATTGACTCCGGAGCGTCAGGCTGTGATCGCCCGGGACCGCAAGGAGCTGGCCGGGGACTTCTGCCGCGGCTGCGGCTACTGCATGCCCTGCCCGGTGGGCATCGAGATCAACAACTGCGCCCGCATGTCCCTGATGCTCCGCCGCGCCCCCGCCGACGCCTGGCTCACCCCGGAGCAGCAGGCCAAAATGGAGAAGATCAAGGACTGCCTCCACTGCGGACAGTGCAAATCCAAGTGCCCCTACGGCCTGGACACCCCCAGGCTGCTGGAGGAAAATTACCGGGATTATCAGACCTTCCTGCATCCCTGAGCCGGAAACAGGCAGCGGCCTTCCCTCTGAAGAGAGGGAAGGCCGCTGAGACTGTCGAAAAAGTGGCTTGTCAATTGACAGAAATTGACAAGCCACTTTTTCGAGTAGGCCGCACGAAATTTCAGGCTCGATTTCTTGCGAAATTGTCGCCCAAAATTTCGTGAGAGGTGTCATTTCCCAGGCACATGTCCTTGGAAATGACTGGATTTCATTTTATTCCGCCGTCTGCGGACGGCGGAACTCCTTGCAGGAGGGCTTTTTTGACACGCTGAGCGGCCTTCCCTCTGAAGAGAGGGAAGGCCGCTGTTCACATGTCGCTCTTTTCCCGGGGCGGAGTCACTTTGGAGCGTCAGGGCAGGGATTCTCCAAAATTGCCCGGGCCCGGGCGTATTTCTCCCGCCGGCGTGCCCGCTGTGCCTCCGGCTCCCCTTCGCAGCCCGCCAGACGGCTCTCGTCGGCGTTGTGGGCCAGATCGGCCAGCTTCACCGCCCGGGCTGTGGGATTTCTCCCGATGGCGCGTACATAGTCAAAATAGTCCGTTCCCTCTGTGCGGGTCAGCAGCCGCACGGCCTCGGTAACCGCCGGAGGGAACTCCCGCTCCAGCTGCTCCAGGGTGACGCCGGTGTCCTCCACCACGTCGTGGAGCAGGGCGGCGCATACGGCAGTCTCGTCTGTCATCTGCTCCGCCAGATGGAGGGGGTGAAAGATGTAGGGCACGCCGGCCCGGTCCGTCTGTCCGTGGTGGGCGGCATAGGCCAGGCACATGGCCTTTTTTGTCAGGGGCGTATAGATCACAGGCGCGCCCTCCTCACACTTCGGCGTTCAGCTCCGCCGCCCGCTCCTCCAGCCAGGCGGTGAGCTGGGCCAGCCCCTCCTCACTCACCGGTACAGAGGTGGTGTCCAGAATCTGGCTCAGCTCCTTGGTCAGGGGGCCCCGCCACAGCTCCGCCGTCAAAACCGGCGGCTTGGGCTCCTGCCCCTCCTCCGGCTGCTCCTGGACGGGCCGGATGAAGAACCGGGCCTGTCCCTTGCTTCCATACCAGGAGTTTCCGTTTTCCCAGAACAACAGGGTTGGAATCATAATCTCGCTCAAGTTTGTTCGCTCCTCCGCCGCCCTCCGAGCGGTCTTTTTTATTCCTCGGGCTCGGCCCAGTTCAGGCTGCGGCCCACCGCCTTGTGCCAGCCCCGCACCAGCTTTTCCCGCCGCTCCTCGTCCATGTCGGGCTCATACCGCTGCTCCGCGGGGCGCAGCGCCCGCAGCTCCTCCAGTCCGCTCCACACCCCGACGGCCAGCCCCGCCAGATAGGCGGCGCCCAGGGCGGTGGTCTCCCGGATCGCCGGGCGGCACACCGGCTTGTTGAGAATGTCCGCCTGGAACTGCATCAAAAACCGGTCCCGGCTTGCGCCGCCGTCGGCGTTGAGCACAGACAGACGGATCCCCGTGTCCTTCTCCATGGCCTGCACCAGGTCATAGCTCTGATAGGCGATGGACTCCTGGGCCGCCCGGATAATGTGCTCCCGGGTGGTACCACGGGTGAGGCCCAGCAGAGCCCCCCGGGCGTACATGTCCCAGTGGGGCGCCCCCAGGCCGGTGAAGGCGGGCACCAGATAGACCCCGCCGGTGTCGGGCACCTTGGAGGCATAGTACTCCGCGTCCCGGGACTCGCTGAGGAAGCGCAGCTCGTCCCGCAGCCACTGAATCACCGCCCCGCCCACAAAGACGGAGCCCTCCAGCGCGTACTGCACCCGCCCGCCGGTCCCCGCCGCGATGGTGGTCACCAGGCCGTTCTGACTGCGGCACAGCCGCTCCCCGGTGTTCATCAGCAGGAAGCAGCCGGTGCCATAGGTGTTCTTTGCCTCACCCGCCCGGAAGCAGGCCTGGCCGAACAGGGCCGCCTGCTGATCCCCGGCCATGCCGGCAATGGGCACCTCCACCCCCTGGAGATTCACCGTGCCGTACACCTGGCTGGAGGGCACCGCCTGGGGCAGCATCTCCATGGGGATGTCCAGCGCGGCGCAGATCCGGCTGTCCCAGCACAGGTTTTGAATATCATAGAGCATGGTGCGGCTGGCGTTGGTATAGTCGGTGACATGGGCCTTTCCCCCGGTGAGCTTCCACACCAGCCAGGAGTCCACCGTGCCGAAAAGCAGATCTCCGTTCCGCGCCCGTGCCCTTGCCCCCTCCACATGGTCCAGAATCCACTTCAGCTTGGTGGCGGAAAAATAGGCGTCCACCAGCAGACCGGTGTGCTCCTGAATATAGGCGGACAGTTCCCGGTCCCCCTTCAGCTCCTCGCACAGCCCCGCCGTGCGGCGGCACTGCCACACAATGGCGTGATAGATGGGGCGGCCGGTGTGCCGGTCCCAGACAACGGTGGTCTCCCGCTGGTTGGTGATGCCGATGGCAGCCACCTCCTCCGGCGACACCCCCGCCTGGGCCAGGGCCTCGGTGAGCACCGAATATTGGCTGGACCAGATCTCCATGGGGTCGTGCTCCACCCAGCCGGGCTTGGGATAGTACTGGGTGAATTCCCGCTGGGCCATTCCCACCACGTTTTGTTCCCGGTCGAAGATGATGCAGCGGCTGCTGGTGGTCCCCTGATCCAGGGCGATGACATACCGCTTCATTGGACAGCCTCCTCTTGTTCGCTTTTTCTCTATTATGACAGAAACCGCGCGCCGTGTAAAGCCGGTCGGGGAATAAACCGGCCGTTCCTGCGCACCGGAAGGACCGGCCGGCATAGAATGGATTGTGGCCTGCCACAATTTCATTCCACCGTATGTCTAAAGGAGCGTTTTATGAATCGATATCGTGCTTCAGATTGGGACGCAGCCCGCAGGGACGGCGTGGTGGCCCATCTGACCGGCGGAGCAGGCTGCTGTCCGCCGGCCCCCTGCTGCCCGCCTCCCTGCCCGCCTCCCTGCCCGCCGCCTTGTCCCCCTGCTCCTTGTCCCGGGCCCACAGGTCCCACAGGGCCCACTGGGGCGGCCGGAGCCACCGGCCCAACTGGGCCAACCGGGCCCACCGGGGCAACTGGCGCCGCAGGTGCCGCGGGTCCAACCGGCCCAACCGGACCACAGGGGATTCCGGGTCCTGACGGCGCAGCCGGTCCCACCGGTCCCCAGGGCATTCCAGGCCCCGCCGGCGCCGTGGGAGCTGCTGGCCCCACCGGCCCGACCGGAGCAACCGGCGCCGCAGGTGCCACTGGCCCAACCGGCCCAACCGGGGCAACCGGCGCTGCGGGCGCTACCGGCCCAACCGGACCGACCGGGGCAACCGGCGCCGCGGGCGCTGCTGGCCCAACTGGCCCAACCGGGGCAACCGGCGCTGCGGGCGCTACCGGCCCAACCGGACCGACCGGGGCAACCGGCGCCGCGGGCGCTGCTGGCCCCACCGGCCCAACCGGCGCCGCGGGCGCTGCTGGCCCCACCGGCCCAACCGGGGCAACCGGGGCAACCGGCGCCGCGGGTGCCACTGGCCCAACCGGCCCAACCGGGGCAACCGGCGCCGCGGGTGCTGCTGGCCCAACTGGCCCAACCGGGGCAACAGGCGCCGCGGGCGCCACTGGCCCAACCGGCCCAACAGGCCCCCAGGGTCCCACAGGTCCAACCGGACCGACGGGGCCCAGCGGGGAAGAGGGCTCTTCCGCTACAGTCCGGGTGGGCACTGTCACCACCGGCGACCCCGGCTCGGACGCCGCCGTCACCAATTCCGGCACAGAGCAGGACGCCGTACTGAACTTCACCATCCCCAGAGGGGACTCCGGTTCCTCCGCTTCCCCCGTTCTTCTCTCTGCCTATTCCACGCCCCCCCAGTCGGGCACATCAGGCGCGGCACTGCTGTTTGACCGCAACGGGCTGTCCTACGGCTCCGCCATCTCCCACACTGCGGGGAGCGGCACCTTTACCATCAACACCCCCGGCGTATACTCTGTCACCTTCCACGGTGCCATCGCCCCCGCCTCCGGCGTTAACTTCCCCCTCAGCATCGCTGTCACGCTTCAGCAGGGCGGTGCCGCCGTCCCGGGAGGTACGGTGCTCCACACCTTCCACACCTCCTCCGACGTGGCAAACGTCTCTCTGGCAGTGCCTGTCGCGGTATCCTCTGCCCCCTCTGCCCTTGAAATTGAGGGCACCGGCGGCAGCTTCCTGTACAGCGCCATCGCCATGACCATCACCCGTCTGGGGGATATTCCATCCGCGTCTTGACGGCTGAACGGCCGCTGCAGCCGGGGCGGAGCACACAGCTCCGCCCCGGCTTTCCCTATCCGCCAGACTTGATTCCGGAGGTCTCTATGAACATTGTGGTATACGCTATCTGCAAAAACGAGGTGCAGTTTGCCCAGCGCTGGATGTGCTCCATGTCCGAGGCCGACCAGGTGGTGGTGCTGGACACCGGCTCTGATGACGGTACGCCGGATCGGCTGCGCGCCCTGGGCGCGCAGGTTTCGCAGGAGCTGATCTCCCCCTGGCGCTTTGACACGGCCCGCAACCGCTCCCTGGACCTGGTCCCGGAGGATGCGGACATCTGCGTGTGTACCGACCTGGACGAGGTGTTCCGCCCCGGCTGGCGCGCCGCCCTGGAGGCCGCCTGGCAGCCGGGGTGTGGGCAGGCGGCCTACCGCTACACCTGGTCCTTCAACCCGGACGGGTCGGAGGGGGTGGTGTTCTGGCAGGAGAAGATCCACGCCCGCCGGGGCTACCGCTGGGTCCACCCCGTCCACGAGGTGCTGCGCTGGACGGGCCCGGGCGCCCCCGGTCCCACCGTGACTGCGGAGGGCGTCCAGCTGGATCACCACCCGGACGGCCGCAAGTCCCGGGGGCAGTATCTGCCCCTGCTGGAGCTGTCGGTACAGGAGGAGCCGGAGGACGACCGGAATGTCCACTACCTGGGCCGGGAGTATCTGTTCCGGGGCCGGTGGGACGACTGCATCCGCACCCTGGAGCGCCATCTGTCCATGCCCACCGCCACCTGGGCGGACGAGCGGGCGGCCTCCATGCGCTATCTCGCCCGGGCCTGGGCGGAAAAGGGGGATTCCTCTGCTGCCCGGGACTGGTATCTCCGTGCCATCGCCCAGGCTCCCCACCTGCGGGAGGCCTATCTGGAGCTGGCCATGCTGCTCTACCGCCAGGAGAACTGGGACGGCGTGCTCTACTTCACCGGCTGCGCCCTGGCCATCACCCGCCGGCCCCGCACCTATATCTGCGAGGCCGCCCCCTGGGGCAGTCTGCCCCACGACCTGCGCGCCATCGCCTTTTACCACACGGGGCGCATCCCCCAGGCGCTGGAGGCGGCCCGGCGGGCCCTGGCTCTGGAGCCGGACAGCGATCGGCTGCGGGGCAATGTGGATCTGCTGGAGAAGCTGGCGGATTAGCCTCGCCCCCTCTTGCCTTTTCCCCGCCCCTTTGCTATGATGGCACCAGAAAACCGGCCCGGAGGCCGGAAGAGGGAGGCGGGCAGCTTGATACCATGGGATCCCAGGGCGCTGGCGATGGTGCGTTGTCTGGAGGAGGCAGGACACCGGGCGGTGCTGGTGGGGGGCTGTGTACGGGACAGCCTGCTCTCCCGCCCCCCGCACGACTATGACGCCGCCACCTCCGCCCGTCCGGAGGAGATTCTGGCCGCCTGCGGCCGGTGGCAGTGTCTGGACGTGGGAATCCGGCACGGCACCGTCACCGTCCTGGCCGACGGCCTTCCGGTGGAGGTGACCACCTTCCGACGGGAGGGGCGCTACTCCGACCACCGCCGCCCCGACCAGGTGGCCTTCACCCACAGCCTGGAGGAGGATCTGGCCCGGCGGGACTTCACCGTCAACGCCATGGCCTGGGGTTCGGAGGGGCTGATCGACCCCTTCGGCGGCCGGGCTGACCTGGAGCAGGGCGTGGTGCGCTGCGTGGGAGAGCCGGACCGGCGCTTTGAGGAGGACGCCCTGCGGGTGCTCCGGGGGCTGCGGCTGGCCGCCCAGCTGTCCTTCTCCCTGTGCCCCGACACCGCCGCCGCCCTGCGCCGGCACGTCTCCCAGCTGTCCTTTGTGGCCTGGGAGCGGATTTCCGCCGAGTGGATCCGCCTGCTGTGCGCCCCCGCCGCCGGGGACGTGCTGCTGGCCTTCCCCGAGGCGGCGGTCCAGGTCCTCCCGGAGCTGGGCCCCTGTGTGGGCTTTGACCAGCGCAATCCCCACCACTGCTGGGACGTGTACACCCACAGCGTCAAGGCCCTGGAGCAGGTCGCCCCCGTCCCCGCCCTGCGGCTGGCCGCCCTGCTCCACGACGCGGGCAAACCCGCCGTCTTCACCCTGGACGCGACTGGGACGGGCCATTTTTACGGCCACCCCAGGGTGAGCGCCGAGCTGGCCCGGGACGCCCTGACCCGGCTGCGGCTGGACACCGCCCTGCGGGAGCGGGCGGTGCTGCTGGTGGAGCGCCACCACCTGCCGGTGGAGGGGGGCCGCAGCTGGACGGGGCGGTGGCTCTCCCGGCTGGGGGAGGAAGCCTTCTTCCAGCTTTTGGAGCTCAAGCGGGCCGACGCCCTGGCCTGCGCGCCGGGGGAGCCGGACGGGCTGGCGCACCTGGAGCAGGCGGCGGAGAAGGCCCGGGCCCTGCTGGCCCAGCGCCCCTGCCTGACTCTGAAGGAGCTGGCGGTGAACGGCCGGGACGCCCTGGCCGCCGGGCTGGAGGGCCCCGCCATCGGGCGGGCCCTCCACGGCCTGCTGGAGCAGGTGGCCGAGGGGAGGCTGCCCAACCGGCGGGAGGACCTGCTCCCGCTGCTGAAGCAATGGGATTAGCAGATTAGAAAGCCGCAGGCGGGGCCGGAATATCCGGTCCCGCCTGCGGCTCAGCGTGTCAAAAAAGTGGCCAAGGCCACTTTTTTGAGAAGGATGCGCGCAAGATGGGCCTCGATTCCTGATGGAAAAGTCAGCCCATCTTGCGCGAGAGGTGTCATTTCCGAGGCGCATGTCCTCGGAAATGACAAATTTTAATTTGATTCCTGCGGCTGCGGCCGCAGGAACTCTGCGAGGCTTTCCTTTGCGGGAGGTTTTTCGACAGTCTCAGCCGCAGGCGGGGCCAGAATATCCGGTCCCGCCTGCGGCACTGATTCTTTTCTCATTATAATATAATAAAGGTCACGCCGTTGTTGTGCCGCTCCAAATCCCGGTCCCGGCGCAGGGCGCCGCAGCGGCGGAAGGCGGCCAGGGTGGCGGGGTGGAAAATGGAGAAGTTCTCCCCGGGGATAAAGTCTGCAATCTCCCCCCGGCGCTTCATCCGCTCCAGACAGCCCCGGGCCTCCACCCGAATGCGGCCCCCCGCGCCGGTGGAGCCATAGCCGTGGATCACCTTCAGGGCAGTATAGCCCAGGCTGCGGCTGCGGCGGATCTCAAAGGTCATCTGGCGGATGGCCTGGTCCGCCCGGGGCATCCCCCGCTCCAGATTGACCTCCCGCAGCTCACTCAAACCAGCCGCCCTCCCCCTGATCCAGATCCCGGAAGGCCCGGCTCAGCCGCCAAATCAGATACAGGTCGCTGGCCCCGTCAAACACCAGGGACAGCCCGATGAGCACCACCAGGGCGGCAAAGGCCCCAAAGGGGTTGATCAGCACCAGCACGCCCAGCGCCAGGGTCAGCGCGCCCAGAATCATATCCAGCCACCACCGGGGCCAGCGCCGGCTCATCAGCGTCCAGGCGGCCTGCAGGTCCACCACCCCGTGAAACAGCAGCACCGCGCCGAAAATATACTGTACCACCCGGATCAGGGACGCCGGACTGGACAGCATCCACACCCCCAGCCCGCAGAACACCACGCCGGGCAGCAGCACCAGGGCGGACACCCGATCCCTGTGCCGGCTGAACCACCCCAGAATATAGAGGATACCCGTCAGCAGAACGGCCGCCCCCAGCAGCATACACAAAATCCCCACGGAGCGGTTCGGCCAGAACACCAGGGCCAGCCCCAGCAGCAGGGTGACCACCGCCGCCGCAATGCTGCTGCGGCGCTGTTGACGAAGCACGCTTTTCATATCAAGTCCTCCCTGTTGTGAGATGGCGGCGGAGCCCCTACTCCGCCTTCACCGCCCCCAGAATCTCCCCGATGGGCCCGGCAATCACCAGATTTGCGTGGGCGTCATAGGGGGTGGGGCTCTTGTTGATGAGCACCAGCCGGCTGCCCCGGTAGTAGCGCACCAGACTGGCCGCCGGGTACACCGCCAGCGAGGTCCCCCCGATGATCAGCATGTCCGCCCGCTGGATGTCCTTCAGGGCCCCCTCCAGCACGCTGCTGTCCAGGGCCTCCTCATAGAGCACCACGTCGGGCTTGACAATGCCGCCGCAGGTGCACCGGGGCACCCCGGCGCTGTCCCGGATGAACTCCACGGGATAGCCCTTGTGACAGCGCATGCAGTGGTTGCGGTGGACGCTGCCGTGGAGCTCCCACACCCGCCTGGAGCCCGCCAGCTGGTGCAGTCCGTCGATGTTCTGGGTCACCACCGAGCGCAGCTTCCCCGCCGCCTCCAGCTGGGCCAGCTTTTTGTGGGCCGCGTTGGGCCGGGCGTCCAGGCAGAGCATCTTGTCCCGGTAAAAGCGGTAAAATTCCTCGGGCCGGGCATCAAAAAAGGTGCGGCTTAAAATTTCCTCCGGGGGATAGTCGTACTTCTGGTTATAAAGCCCGTCCACGCTGCGGAAGTCGGGGATGCCCGACTCGGTGCTCACCCCGGCCCCGCCGAAAAAGACGATGGAACGGCTGTCGTCAATCCAGTTTTGCAGGGTTTTCAGTTTGTCGGTCATAGTAGGTTCCCTCCAAATCTGTGTTTTGATTCAGTATATCACATCCGCCGGCCCTTTTCCATATGCGGGGCGGCACCCCTTTCGTAGGGGTGCACATTGTGCGCCCGCGGGCGGCTGATAGCCGCCCCTACGGTCCCACCGGAACGGGGGCGGGCAACAGAAACCGCGCAGCTCTGCGGCATAGCGGCACCCCTTTCGTAGGGGCGCACATTGTGCGCCCGCGGGCGGCTCATAGCCGCCCCTACGCCCCCACCGGAACGGGGGTGGGCAAAAGAAACCGCGCAACTCTGCGGCATAGCGGCACCCCTTTCGTAGGGGCGCATATTATGCGCCCGGCGGGCGGCTCATATCCGCCCCTACGCCCCCACCGAGACGGGGCAGGCAACAGAAACCGCGCAGCACTGCGGCACAGCGGCCCCTTCTTTCGTAGGGGCGCATATTATGCGCCCACGGGCGGCTGATAGCCGCCCCTACGAGGCCGCCGGGACAGGGCAGGCAACAGAAACCGCGCAGCTCTGCGGCACAGCGCCCCCTTCTTTCGTAGGGGCGCATATTATGCGCCCGCGGGCGGCTGATAGCCGCC
>JAHYYS010000056.1 GCA_019424865.1 bacterium | reverse complement strand
CACCTCGGGGCCGTCCAGCACGGTGAAGCCCATGCCGATGAAGATCTCCTTGATTTCGTCCAGCGCAATATACATGGGGTGGCGGTGGCCCAGCTTCACCGGCCGGCCGGGGACGGTCACATCCACCGCCTCGGCGGCCAGGCGCTCCTCCAGGGCCTTGGCCTCCAGGCGCTTGCCCTGCTCCTCAATGGCGGTCTCCAGGGCGGCGCGCACCTCGTTGGCCAGCTGGCCCATGGCGGGGCGCTCCTCCGGGGAAAGGCTGCCCATCTGCTTCAAAACTGCGGTGAGCTCCCCCTTCTTGCCCAGATACTGCACCCGCAGGGCGTCCAGCTCGGCGGGCGTGCCCGCCGCCTGAAAGGCGGCCAGGGCCTGGGCGCGGATACTTGCTAACTGCTCTTTCATGGTGAAAAACTCCTTTTATCTTTCGTTGGTCTCAGCTCAGCCATTTGCTGGCCTTATTTTCGATTGTCACGTTGTGCCGGGGCAGATTATAGAGTCCCTTGGCCAGATTGGCCGGGCCGTGGTCGGTGGTCACGCTCACGGAGAAATGCTCCGCAAGAAAGTCGCTGGCCCAGCGCTCCGTCTGCCCGTGGGGATAGGCGAAGAAGCACACCTCCCGCCCCAGATTCTCCTCCAGCAGGTCGATGCTGGTCTGAAGGTCGGGAAACATGCGGGCCTCGTACGCCTCCCGGCTCTCCCCCTCCATGCGCTGGATACCCCGCGGGGACTCCCGGTGGGCGTCATAGGTGTGGGAGCCGAACTCCACCAGCCCGGAGTCGGCCATCTCCCGGCACATGTCCCAGGTCAGAAAGCCGGGGACGCCGTCCTCAATGCGCTTGACAATGGGGGAGATCGCCGCCTTGGCGTTAAACTCCTTCAGAATGGGAAAGGCCAGGGTGTAATTGCTGGCGTACCCGTCGTCAAAGGTAATCATCACGGCCTTTTCCGCCAGGGCCGTCCCCCGGGCCAGCTCGCTGGGCAGATAGAAGGTGAAGCCGTTGTCCGTCATCCACTGCAGGTCCTCCCGCAGCCGGTCGGTGGTGATGGTCCAGTTGTTGCAGCCGGTGCCGTCCCCCTCCACCACATCGTGGTACATCAGGATATACAGCTTGTGGTTGGCCTTGGGCGGCTCCTCCTTCTCGGGCGGCGGATCCGGGGTTTGAACCGGAGGCTTTTCTTCCGGTGGCTGCGGTTCGGGGGCCGGCTGCTCCTCCTCAGGCGTCTGCGGCTCCTGAAGCGGCTGTTCCTCCGCCGGTGTCTGCGGCTCCTGGGCCGGGCTCTGGGCGGAGCTGTCGGGGGATTCCTCCGGCGGCTGAGAGGGGCTCTCCTCCTCTGGCTGCCGGTTGGATCCCGCGGCGCTCCCCGGATCCTCCGGCGGCGTCTGCTGGCCGCTCCCGTCCGCCGGCTCCGAGCTGCCGGCAGGCGGAACGGAAATGCTTCCCGCCTCCCCGGAGCCTGCCGCCGGGCCGGCCTGACAGCCTCCCACCAGCAGCAGCGCCAGCACCGCGAAAAGCGCTGTCCAGGTTCGATATCGCTTCCTCATAACGCTCCCTCCGTTCTGTGCCGCCCGGGCCGTCCGCGGCAGCAAAAAGGCCCTCCGTCCCCCACTGCTTGGGGACGAAAGGCCAGCCTTCCGCGGTACCACCCGCATTCGTACTGCAGAACAGTACGCACTTGATTTCCGATAACGGCGGAACACCCGTCCCCCTCTCGGGGGCCGCTCCTGGGCGAACCAAGCGGCACACGCCGGGGCGGCTTTCAGCCGTCGACCGCCCCTCTCTTGGACCTGCAAACCCGCTATTTTCCCACTCTGCGCATTTATGCTACCCGTACTTATATCATACTCCGGGGGAAAATGCAAGTGTGAAATGGGGGCGCGGGGCAAAAGTCAGCAAGTTTTCCGGAAGAGGCCCAACCGCCCATGCTGTGGGCCGGAACCGCGGAGACAGAGCAAACACCCGCACCGGCGGAGGGCGGCACTTTGCCCTTGCGGATGGGCGGCTGTGCGGAAAAATTAAATTCCTACAAAAATAATAGGAAATAAGGATGGACAAAACCTTCCGCCTATGGTAAAATAGGGACGCCCTGGGGGATGGGGCGTCCCCGCTTTGTTTGGAGACGCGCCTTTCCGGGGAAACTAGACAGTCAAACGGCCCAAAGGGCCGGGCGCGAATAGAGGAGGAAACCAGTATGCTGGAGCTTCAGCACATCAGCTACGGCGTGGAGCAGGATGGGGAGAACAAGGACATTCTGCGGGACATCAACCTGAGCATCGGCGAGCACTTTGTAGCCATCACCGGCCCCAACGGCGGCGGAAAATCCACCCTGGCCAAGGTCATCGCCGGCATTCTGGTGCCCACTGAGGGGCGCATCCTGCTGGACGGGGAGGACATCACCGGCCTGGGGGTGACCGAGCGGGCCAAGAAGGGCATCAGCTTTGCCTTTCAGCAGCCGGTGCGCTTCAAGGGGCTGACGGTGAAGGATCTGATCACCCTGGCCAGCGGCAAAAACATCGGCGTGCCGGAGGCCTGCGACTATCTGTCCGAGGTCGGGCTGTGCGCCAAGGACTATATTGACCGGGAGGTGGACGCCTCCCTCTCCGGCGGCGAGCTCAAGCGCATCGAAATCGCCATGATCATGGCCCGCGGCACCAAGCTGTCCGTCTTTGACGAGCCGGAGGCGGGCATTGACCTGTGGTCCTTCTCCAACCTGATCCAGGTCTTCGAGCACCTCCACGAGAAAATCAACGGCTCCATTCTCATCATCTCCCACCAGGAGCGGATTTTGAACATTGCCGACCGGATTGTGGTCCTGGCCGACGGCCGGGTGCAAAACGACGGCCCCCGGGAGCAGGTGTTGCCCGCCCTGCTGGGCAACGTGCCCTCGGTGTGCAGCGCCCTGACGGACAAGGTGCGATAAAGCCTGTCATGCCGGGGCGGCCGGCAGCCGCCGGTTCCCCCTTGGATTGGATTTGCCCGGGCGGATGATGTCCGCCCCCAGGAATGAGAAAGACCATGCAGGGCGGGGGCAAGCCCCCCGCTGTCCAACAGAAAACAGCGGCCCTGGCGGCGGGGACAGGCCCCCGCCCTACGCCTCTTCCGTCGAAGGCCAGCGGCGCAAGCAAAGGAGAATATACCATGGATGCCATTCAAAAGAGCCTGCTGGAGCAGGTAGCAGAACTGCATGACGTGCCCGAAGGGGCTTACAACATCCGGGCCAACGGCAAGGCGGCCGCCCGGAACACCACCGCCAACATCGACATCGTGTCCAAAACGGACAAGGACGGCATCGACATCATCATCAAGCCGGGCACCAAAAACCAGTCGGTCCATATCCCGGTGGTGCTCAGCGAGAGCGGCCTTCAGGAAACTGTGTACAACGACTTTTTCATCGGCGACGACTGCGACGTGACCATCGTGGCCGGCTGCGGCATCCACAACTGCGGGGTGCAGAACTCGGAGCACGACGGCATTCACAGCTTCTTTGTGGGCAAGAACGCCCGGGTGCGCTATGTGGAGCGCCACTACGGCGAGGGCGACGGCCGGGGCGAGAACATTATGAACCCCACCACCGTGGTGGAGCTGAGCGAGGGCAGCTACATGGAGATGGAGACCACCCAGATCAAGGGGGTGGACTCCACGGTCCGCACCACCCGGGCCAAGCTGGGCCCCAACTCCACCCTGATCATCAAGGAGAAGGTGATGACCCACGGCAAGCAGCTGGCCAAGTCCGACTTTACGGTGGATCTGGACGGGGACGGCTGCCACACCAACGTCATCTCCCGCTCGGTGGCCCGGGAGGACTCCAGGCAGGTGTTTCTGGCCCGCATCAACGGCAACGCCAAGTGCCACGGCCACTCTGAGTGCGATGCCATCATTATGGACAACGGCGTGGTGGCCGCCATCCCGGAGGTCACCGCCAACTGTGTGGACGCCGAGCTGATTCACGAGGCCGCTATCGGCAAAATCGCCGGGGAGCAGCTGATCAAGCTGATGACCCTGGGCCTGACGGAGAAAGAGGCCGAGGAGCAGATTGTCAACGGATTTTTGAAATAACATCCCTCAGGAGGACGCCCCGCCGGCGTTCTCCTCTTTTTTTATCGGCGGAACTGTGGTAGAATAACAAAATCCGGCGGACGCGTCCGCGCTCTCTCCCCCTTTGGGACGGCGCCGTCCGCCGCGCAGCAGAAACGTGAAAAGGAGGCCTTGCCATGGAGCTTGTCGCCACGGCGGCCCAGATGAAGGAGCTGGACCGGCAGGCCATAGAGGAGTATGGAATTGCGTCCCTGGATCTGATGGAGCGCGCCGCCCAGGCGGTGGCGAAGACGGTGGAACGGCTGCTGCTCCGGCAGGGCCGCTCCCGGGGCGCCCGTGCCTCGGGGCTGATTTATCAGGCGTCAGACGCCCCCCCGACACCGGAGCAGGCCCGGGAGCAGGCCAGCCTGGAGGCCATTGTCCAGTCCGCCGGGCAGGAGTCTCTCCCCCGGATCGGGGTACTGTGCGGCCCGGGCAACAACGGCGGGGACGGCGTGGCCGCCGCCCGGCTGCTGCTGGAGCGGGGCTTTCCGGTGCGGACCTTCTTTGTGGGGGACCGGGCCAAAATGTCCCGGGACCAGCGGGCCATGGCGGAGAAGCTGGCCCAGGCCGGCGGGGAACTGGAGGACTTTGACCCCCTGGACGCCCGGCAGAGGACCTGGCTGCACACCTGCGGCTGTCTGGTGGACGCCCTGTTCGGGGTGGGCCTGTCCCGGCCCGTGGAGGGGGACTTCCGGGCTGCGGTGGAGCTGATGCAGGACAGTCCCCTGTTCTGCCGGGTGGTGTCCTGCGACATCCCCTCGGGCATCCACGCCGACATCGGCGCGGTGCTGGGGGCGGCGGTCCACGCGGGGGTCACCGTCACCTTCACCTGCGCCAAGCCCGGTCACTTTCTGGGGGACGGGGCGGAGTACACCGGGGCGCTGGAAGTCAAAGACATCGGCATCCCCCGCCAGCTGCTCCGCAGCCGGGAGGCCCAGGCCCGCTTTCCGGTGCAGACCATGGGCGGGGAGCTGCGTCTGCCCCGCCGCCGCCCCAACAGCCACAAGGGGGACTATGGCCGGCTGTTTCTTCTGGCCGGCAGCGAGGGCTACACCGGCGCGCCGGTGCTGGCCGCCGCCGGGGCTGTGCGCACCGGCGCAGGGCTGGTCTTCCTGGGGGTCCCCCGGGAGATCTATCCCATTGTCGCCGTCAAGTGCTCCTCCGCCATGCCCTTCCCCTTGCCGGAGCGGTATCCGGACATTTTGGCAAAAGCCCGGGGCTGCGGCGCGGCCCTCATCGGCCCGGGGCTGGGCTCCGGCCCAAAGGCGGCGCGGCTTGCCCTGTCCCTGCTGGAGGATCTGGACTGCCCCGTTGTTCTGGATGCCGACGGCATAAATGCCCTGGCCGAGCATATAGATAGTCTGGACCGGCGGCGCGCCCCCACCGTCCTGACGCCCCATGACGGGGAGTTTGCCCGGCTGACCGGGCAGAGCCTGCCTCTGGAAGGCCGGCTGGAGGCGGCCCGGGACTTCGCCCGGGCCCACCGGTGCATTCTGGTCCTGAAGGGGCACCGCACCATCACGGCCGGCCCCGACGGCCGGGCCTTTCTCAACACCAGCGGCAACCCGGGCATGGCCAGGGGGGGCAGCGGCGATGTGCTCTCGGGGGTCATCACCTCCCTGCTGGGACAAAAGCAGCTGGTCGGGTCGGATTCCGATCTGACCATGCTGACGGCCGCGGCCGTCTATATCCACGGGGCCGCCGGCGACGCGGCGGCGGAGCAGTGGGGGGAATACGGTATGACCCCGGAGGATCTCATCCGCTGCCTGCCCGCTGTGATGGAGCGGCAGCTGGTATCCAGAGGCATGTGGCCCGCACCGCACAGCACATGAAATCGGAGGTATCACCGTGCGCAGGCTTTTGTTTTGCGTACCAATGATAATCCTGCTGTCCGCCTGCTCCGGCACGGCGGAAATCAGCCAGGCGGAGCAGCTGGCCCTGGTCATCCGGGGCGAATATCTGGAGGCGGAGTCCTGCCTGACCCAGGTCTCCCTCACCGCGGACTATGGCCAGCGGGTCTACCAGTATGAGCTGGAGGCCTCGGTCACGCCGGAGGAGACCACCCTGACCCTCACGGCGCCGGAGACGGTGTCGGGGGTGGTGGCCCACCTTCAGGACGGGGAGAGCGCCCTGGAATACGACGGCATGTGGGTGGACACCGGCCCGCTGGATAATCAGGGCCTGACGCCGGTCTCCGCCGTCCCCGCCCTGCTGGAGGCCGCCCGCGGCGGCTATATCACCGCCTGCTCCACTATGGAGGAGGGGAACCAGACCCTGCTGCGGGTGGACTGCGGCGACCCGGAGGGGACGCCGGGCCAGGGGACCGAAATCTCCCTGTGGTTCTCCTGTGACAGCCACGCCCTGGTCCGGGGAGAGATCCGCTCAGACGGCTTCCGCACCGTCTCCTGTACCTTTGTCAGTTTCACCATGAGCTGACCAAACCAGAGAAAAAAGAAGGAATTTTCCATGACAGACTTGAACACCGCCCGCACCTGGGCGGAAATTGATTTGGATGCCCTGGCCCACAACTATCACGCCCTGCACAGCCTGCTCCCCGCCGGCTGCCGTTTTCTCGGCCTGGTCAAGGCCAACGCCTATGGCCACGGGGCCGTCCCTGTGGCCCGCAAGCTTCAGCAGCTGGGGGCAGACATGCTAGCGGTGGCCTGCCTGATGGAGGCGGAGGAGCTGCGCCGGGCGGGCATCACCCTGCCCATCCTGTGCCTGGGCCAGACGGCCCCGGAGTTCGCCCCCCTTCTGCTGGAGTACGGCGTCACCCAGACCGTGGAGGATCTGGAGACGGCTCGGGCCCTGTCCGACGCCGCCCAGGCGGCCGGAAAGCGGCTGAGCGTCCATGTGAAGCTGGATACCGGCATGGGGCGTCTGGGCTTCCTCTGGCGGGACGGCGGGGACAACCGCGCTGTGCTGGAGGACATCGCCGCGCTGTGCGCCCTGCCCGGGCTGAAGGCGGAGGGTCTGTTTACCCATTTCTCCGACGCCGACGGCTGCCAGTCCTATACCATGGCGCAGCTGGCCCGCTTTCAGGACGCCCGGACCGCCCTGGAAAACCGGGGGCTGTCTTTCTCAATTTACCATTGCGGAGCCAGCGCCGCTGTGTTACACTATCCTCAGACCCATATGGACATGGTCCGTCCGGGCATTGTGCTCTATGGCTATTCCCCGGCCCCCGGCCTGGGCGGCCCTGCGCTGCAGCCGGTTCTGACGCTGAAAAGCCGGGTGGCCGCCGTGCGCTCCATGCCCGCCGGCTCCTACATCAGCTATGGCCGCACGGCCCGGCTGGAGCGGGATACCCGGCTGGCCGTGCTGCCCATCGGCTATGGCGACGGCTTCCCCAGGGGGCTGTCCAACCGGGCCCAGGTGGAGCTTGCCGGCGCGCGCTGCCCCATCGTGGGCCGGGTGTGCATGGACATGTGCATGGTGGATGTCACCGACCTGCCCGGCGTGCGCCCCGGGGACGTGGCCACAGTATACGGCCCCGGCCTGACTGAGCAGGATGCCCGCCTGCAGGACACCATTGTCTATGAGCTGCTGTGCGCCCTCTCCCCCCGCGTCCCCCGGATTTATCTGGAGCAGGGCTGTCCCATCTCCTAACCTCCCCTTTTGGCGTGACCGTCTCCGCCCCCCGGCGCATAGGATGGGGTGGAGCAGCGGAGGGCCGCGGCCCTTCGCGGCGCAAAGGTGCGGCCGGGTCAGTATGCCGCCGGAATTTCTCTTGTTCCGGCAGGTATAAACCCCGCCGCTGCGTGGGAGACTCATAGTACAGCGTTACATAAGACCGCAGCTTCGGCCTTGTAACGCGTACTATCTTCCAGCGGAGTGTGAACGTACGTGGACAACAGCGTGAAACGAGGCGACATTTTTTACGCCGATTTAAGCCCGGTGGTGGGCAGTGAACAGGGGGGCGTGCGCCCCGTTTTGATTGTACAAAACGACACCGGCAACCGGCACAGCCCCACCGTCATCGCCGCCGCCATTACCTCTCAGACCGGCAAGGCCCGTCTTCCCACCCATATTTCCGTATCCCCGCTCAGCTGCGGACTGCCCAAGGAGTCCATCATCCTGCTGGAGCAGGTGCGCACCCTGGACAAACGCCGGCTGCGGGAGAAGATGGGCCGGCTGGATGAAAACGTCATGAAGCAGGTGGACGCCGCCATCGCCGTCAGCTTCGGCCTGCATCCGGAGACCATGGTATAGCCGGCGTCGGCACACTATGAACCCCACAAAGGAGAACTCGGCCATGAAAGAGAAAAAGAAATGGATGGTCCGCGCGGGCGCCCTGGCCCTGACCGCGGTATGCCTCGGCACGGGCGCCGCCCTGGCCGCCACCGGCGGGCAGAGCGACCCGCTGATTACCCTGAGCTATCTCAACGACACCGCCCTGCCCAGCGTGGTCACCCAGGTGGAGGAGAAGGCCGCCGCGCGGCAGTCGGAGCTGTCCAAATCCTTCACCGACCAGATCACCCAGTACCGCAGCGACATGGAGGCCATCACCGGCACTGGCTCCGGCTCCGCCGCCTATACTCTGGTGACGCTGTCCGCCGGCCAGACCATGTCTCTGGAGGTGGGCTGCGAGGTGCTGCTGCGGGTGGGATCCGCCACCGTCAGCGCCGCCACCAGCCCCGCCCTCATCGATGTCTCCAGCGGCGGCACCATCAACAGCGGCACCGCCCTGACGCAGAACCATCTGTACATGGCCACCATTGCCGACCGGACCCTGACCGCCGGTTCCGGCACGGTGAAGCTGCTGGCGCGGGGCGGCTATCAGGTGTCGTAAGGCCCGTTTTTTCAGGATTCCTCTATCGGCACGCCGCCGTCCTTCCGCCCCTGGCCGGAGGGGCGGCGGCTTTCTTCCGGGAAGCGGGAGCCGCCCCCGGTACCTCACGTTCTTCTCATTATATAGTTCCCACGCGATGATCTTTTGATAAGCGGAAGCGCGTCTGGAAATCCGGTTTTTCGGATTTCCAGACGCGCTTTTCGTCTCTCCGTTCTCTTCAGTTGGCCGGAAAGATCACCCGCACGGTGGTGCCCTGTCCCAGGGTGCTCTCCAGCTCCACTCTGGCGTCGTGGAGCATCGCCCCGTGCTTGACAATGGACAGCCCCAGCCCGGTGCCGCCAATCTCCTTGGAGTGGCTCTTGTCCACCCGGTAGAACCGCTCAAACACCCGCTGCTGGTCCTCCGGCGGAATCCCGATGCCCGTGTCCGACACCGCCAGCTCCGTCCCCGCCTTCGTGGGCGTCACCGTCACCGTCACCCTGCCGCCGGGACGGTTATACTTGATGGCGTTGTCGCACAGGTTGTATACGATCTCCTCCAAAATCCCGGGGATGCCCGGAAGGGTGCAGGGCGTCCCCTCTGTCTTGATGGTCACCTGGCCGCTCTGGGCCAGGGGCTCCAGCCGCTGCACCGCCTTGCAGCACAGTCCCAGCAGCTCCACCGGCTCCTTTTCCAGTCCGGCGCCCCCCTCATCCAGGCGGGACAGGTGGATGACGTCCTCCACCAGGGTAATCAGCCGCTGGCACTCCTTGTAGATGTCCGCGGCAAAGCCCGCCACATCCTCCGGCTTTACCATGCCGTTTTTGATGATCTCCGCCATGCCAGAGATGGCGGTCAGGGGGGTCTTCAGCTCGTGGGACACGTTGGCGGTAAATTCCCGGCGCATCTGCTCTCCCTGCTCCCGCTCCGTCACATCCACCAGCACCAAAACCGCACCCGCCACCTGCTCGCCCCGGAACACCGGGTCGGCCAGCAGCTGGACCTGACGGCCGCTGCGCTCCAGATGCTCCTGACACCGGGTTCCGGCCAGGGCGGTCTCCACCGTCTGCCGGAAGTTTTCCCCCCGGTCCAGGGTCAGCACGTTGGCCTCCTCCCTGGGCGGCGCCGCACCCAGCAGGCGCAGCGCCCCCGAGTTATAGGACAGCACATGCCCCCGCTGATCCAGCAGCAGAAAGCCCTCGGACATATTTTCCGTCAGGGCGGTGAACTCCTGCTGGCGCTGGCGCAGGGTCTCCATCTGCCGCTGAATGGTGTCGTTCTGCCGCCGGATGCGGGTGAGCAGGGGCGAGAGCTCGTCATAGGTCTCGCACTGCTCGGGATGCTCCAGGTCCAGATTCAAAATGGGCTGGATCATCCCCTTGGACAGCCGGGAGGCCAGCACCGCCGCCAGCAGCAGGGACAGGGCCAGAATAATCAGCAGCGGCTGGATCATGGACAGCAGCAGCACGGCCACCGTGCGCTGGGCCCCAGCCAGGCGAATCACCGACCCGTCGCTCAGACGGCGGGCGGCATAGATGGTTTTTTCCGACAGCGTGGCGGACTCCCGCACCGACGTGCCCCTGGAGCCCCGCATGGCCTCCTGAATTTCCACCCGGTCCGCGTGATTCTCCATGGACGCCGGGTCGGCCGTGTTGTCATAGAGGACCGTCCCGTCCGGGGCCACCCAGGTAATGCGGTTGGTGGAGGACAGGCCGTCCAGATAGTCCTGTCCCATCGCCTCCACGCCGGCCGACACCAGAGCAGCTTCGTTCTCCAGCTGGGCGGTGAACTGCTCCTGGAAATACTGATACAGCATGCTCATGAACAAAGCCACTGTCAACAGGAAAACCGAAAGGCCCACCACCATGGAATTGCGAAATATTTTTGCTGTCATGGCCAACTCCTCCCAAAAATTCAACAGACGCGCCGGGAGAAAGCCGAGCCGGCTCTCCCGTTACGCGCCGGAAATTTTATATCCGATGCCCCGCACGGTCTCAATGCAGTTGCCCGACTCCCCCAGCTTCTGCCGCAGCGTCCGGATGTGCACGTCCACCGTGCGGCTGGCCCCGTCAAACTCATAGCCCCAAATGGTATTCAGCAGCTGATCCCGGGTAAATACCGTTCCTCTGCGTTCCAGCAGCAGGCACAGCAGCTGAAATTCCTTCAGTGTCAGCGTGACCTCCCGGTCTCCGTCCCGCACAATGTGCCGTTCCGGATCCACCATCAGCCGGCCCGCCCGAAGGACGGTCTTCTCCTCTTTCCCCTGGCCCGCGTGGCGCAGGGCCGTGCGGATGCGGGCCATCAGCTCCATCATGCCGAAGGGCTTGGCTATGTAGTCGTCCGCCCCCTGGTCCAGCCCCAGCACCTTGTCATACTCCGTGCTCCTGGCCGTCAGCATCAGCACCGGGAGCTTCTGGGTGGAGGGATCCAGCCGCAGCCGCTTCAGGACCTGAAGCCCGTCCTCCTCCGGAAGCATAATGTCCAGCAGCACCAAATCCGGCTTTTTCTCCTCCATTGCACTCCAGAAGGCAGAGGGCCGTTCAAATCCCTCCGCCTCCATTCCCTGGCTGTTCAAGGTATATACCACCAGCTTGCGGATACTGGCGTCATCTTCCAGGATATAAATCATGTCCGTTCCCCCTCTCTGACGGCCCTCAGCCGGGCCGCCTCAGCGGCGGTCGGGTCTCAGTCGTCTTCATACTGGCCCGTGATGGCATATTCCACCCACTGGGCAATGTTGCAGGCGTGGTCCCCAATGCGCTCGAAATATTTGGCAATCATCAGCAGGTCCAGGCAGATCTCCCCGCTCTCCCCCGCTCCGATCAGCTCTGTCAGCTTCCGGCGCACCTGCAAAAACAGGTCGTCCACCTGGTCGTCCCGGGCGATGACCGAATGCGCAAGCTCCAGATCGCCGCGCACAAAGGAATCCACGCTGTCCGTGACCATCCCGATGGCCGCCAGCGCCATCTTTTCCATGGGCACCCGGTTCTGCAGGTCGCTGTGCTCCATGTCCCGGGCGATCTCGGCGATATCCGCGGCCTGGTCGCCGATGCGCTCCATGTCGGAGATCATCCGCAGGGCGGCAGACACTGTCCTCAGATCCCGGGCCACCGGCTGCTGGCGCAGCAGAAGCTGCATGCACTGCCCCTCGATATTCCGCTCCTTGTTGTCAATCTCCTGTTCCAGGCTGCCGGCCTGCCTGCCCAGCTCCTGATCATGTTCCAAAAACGCCTTGGTGGCCACCGAAATGGCCTGCTCACACAGGGCGCCCAGCTTAATCAATTCCACGTTCAGCTGCTCCAACTGTTCGTTAAAGCGGTTTCTCATGCTCAGCCAAACCTCCCGGTGATATAGTCTTCCGTGCGCTTATCCTTCGGCATGGAGAAGATCTGCTCTGTGTTCCCAAATTCAACCAGCTCGCCCAGTAAAAAGAAGGCTGTGTTGTCCGAAATACGGGCGGCCTGCTGCATATTGTGGGTGACCATGATAATAGTGTAATCCTTTTTCAGCTCCACCGCAAGATCTTCTATTTTGGAAGTGGAGATGGGGTCCAGGGCGGATGTGGCCTCGTCCATCAGCAGCACATCCGGCTTCACGGCCAGGGCCCGGGCGATGCACAGCCGCTGCTGCTGGCCGCCGGACAGGCCCAGGGCGGATTTCTTCAACCGGTCCTTGACCTCATCCCAGATGGCCGCCCCCCGCAGGGACTCCTCCACGATTTCATCCAGCTTCACCTTGTTCCGGATGCCGTGGGTGCGGGGGCCATAGGCCACGTTGTCGTAGATGGACATGGGGAAGGGATTGGGCTTTTGGAAGACCATGCCGATGTTCTTGCGCAGGGCGGTGACATCCTGGTCGGGGGCATAGATCTCATGGCCCCGGTAGGTCAGCGAGCCCTCGATCTTCACGCTGGGAATCAGATCGTTCATCCGGTTCAGGGTCCGGAGAAAGGTGGATTTGCCGCAGCCGGAGGGACCGATCAGGGCGGTAATCTCCCGCTCCGGGATGTCAATCATCACGTCCTTCAGGGCGTGGTTTTCTCCATAGTACAGATTCAGCCCCCGGGCGGAAATAATAGTATCGTCCATATGACGCAGCTCCTTCTATCTGTCAATTGATCCTTATTTCTGTTTCAGCTTTCTGCCCGCCAACTTGGCCGCCAGGTTGATCACCAGGCTGAGCACCAGCAGCACCACCGCCACCGCAAAGGCCGGGTCCATCATGGCCCGCTCCTTGGCAAAGACATACAGCTGTACTGTCAGCGTGGCGCCTGAACTGTGGGTGAAGTTGTCCACGCTGGCAAAAAAGTCGTTCATAGAGTTGCCCATGCCGCCTACGTACAGCAGCACGGCGGACTCTCCGATAATGCGGCCCACAGCCAGAATGCAGCCGGTGACAATGCCGTCAATGGATCCGGGCAGGACAATGGTGCGAATCATATGCCACTTGCCGCTGCCCAGGCCCAGCGCGCCCTCCCGATAGCCCTGGGGCACCGTCTTCAGGGACTCCTGGGTGGTGCGGATGATGGTGGGCAGATTCATCATGGCCAGCGTCAGCGAGGCGGCCAGCAGGGAATATCCCAGTCCCAGGGTCATGCTGAAGGCCAGATAGCCCACCAGGGCATACAGGATGGAGGGGATGCCGGACAGGGTCTCTGTGGCGAACTCGATCCCCGTCACCAGCCGGTGGTTGGTGGCGTATTCCGTCAGATAGACCGCCGCACCCACGCCCAGAGGCAGGGCGATCACCAGCGTGACTCCGATGACATACAGGGTGTTATAGATGGCGGGCCGGATGCCCAGGGTGCCCCGCAGCAGGGACTCCTGGGTGGTCAGGAACTCCCAGGAGAGATGGGGGAGCCCCCGGTAGCAGATATAGCCGATGAGAAACAGCAGCAGCGCGCAGGTCAGACCGGCGCACAGCCACACCAGTCCGCGCAGGCCGCTGTCATAGGCGCGGCGTCTGGCAGACAGGCCGGACTTGACGCCGCTCCGGCTGGGCTGGGCCGCTTTGGCCGTCTGTGACATGGTATTCACTCCTTCCATCCCGCTCACTCCTTCTCGCGCTTGAGAACCACATTCAAAATGATGTTGATCATCATGATAAAGACAAACAGCACCAGGCCGATGGAAAACAGGGCCATCTTCTGCAGGCTGCCGTCGGGGGCATAGGACATTTCGCTGGCCACCGCGGTGGTCAGGAACTTGACGCTGGAGAACAGCGAGGGCATGTTGGCGGCATTGCCGGCCACCATCATAATGGCCATAGCCTCGCCGATGGCCCGTCCCACGCCCAGCACCACGGCGGCGGCAATGCCGCTTTTCGCCGCGGGGGCGGTGACGCGGAAATAGGTCTCAATCTCCGTCGCCCCCAGGGCCAGGCTGGCCTCCTCATACTCCCGGGGGACGGCCCGCAGCGCGGTCTCTGACACGGAGATAATGGAGGGCAGGATCATGACAGCCAGCACAATGATGGCGGCCAGCAGGGTATCCCCCGCCCGCAGGTCAAACAGCTCCCGGATGCCGGGAAGCAGAATCACCATGCCCACCATGCCGTAGACCACCGAGGGGATGCCCGCCAGCAGATCCACGGCCGGGCGGATGGCGCTGGCCACCTTGGGGGGCGCCACCTTGGCCAGGAATACCGCCGTCATAAAGCCAATGGGCACGCCGATGAGGATGGCCCCCGCGGTGCCGTATATGGACGTGAGAATAAAGGGCAGAATGCCATACTGGGGATTGGTCTTATTGGTGGAGTCCCAGGTAGTCCCAAAGAGGAAATCCACCAGTCCCACCTCCCGGATGGCCGGGATGCCGGAGACAATCAGGTACAGGGTGATGACCAGAACAAAGGCCACCGCCACAAATCCGCACAGGAAAAACAAAACGTGCATGCCTGTCTCCAGCGGATTGAGCTTCTTCGCGTGCTTCACCGCGAAACCACCTTTCCAAACAAGTCGTTATCGTTACAAAGCCATTCAGTATCGCACAGACGCTTTTGCGCGATCATGAAAATTACAAACAAAGGCAGGAGATTTTCCTTTTATGCAGGCCAAAACACGCGGCCAGCGGACGCGTGTTTTGGCCTCTCAAATCCAGAGGGATGGTTCATTTCTCAGCCAATCAGGCTGCGGGAGGCACGGCGCCGGCCTGGGCAATCAGGTCAGCGGCATCAGCGCTCATGGCGAAGTCCAGGAAGGCCTGGGCAGCCGCGCTCAGCTCGGTCCCCTCCTTGGTAATCATCACGAAGGGGCGCTGGATGGAGTAAGTACCGTCCAGGATGGTGGCCTCGGAGCACTCCACGCCGCCCACCTTCAGGGCCTTGACCGTGTCGTTGACAGCGGACAGGGAGGCATAGCCGATGGCGCCGGGGTTGGAAGCCACGTTGCCGATGACATCACCGGTGGAGGAGTACTCGTTCAGGTACTGGCAGGCGTCCTCGATGCCCAGAATCTCTTCGAAAGCGCCGCGGGTGCCGGAGCCGGCCTCACGGCCATAGACGGCAATCTCCACATCCTCGCCGCCCAGCTCGGACCAGTTGGTGATCTCGCCGGTGTAAATCTGGGCAATCTGCTCGGTGGTCAGGCTCTCCACCCCGTTCTCGGGGTTGACAATCACGGCCACGCCGTCATAGGCAACCACGTGGGACACAGCGCCCTGGGCGGTCTCCTCGTCGGTCAGAGCGCGGGAGGCCAGGCCGATGTCGGCAGTGCCGTCGATGGCGGAGGTGACGCCGGCGCCGGAGCCGGAACCGGAGTAGTTGACGGTCACACCGCTGTTGGCCTCCTCAAAGGCCTCCTTCAGAATCAGGACCACGCTCTCCATGGAGGTGGAGCCGTTGGTGTTCACAGTGCCGCTCAGCTCAGTGGTATCGCTGCCGCTGGGGGTGCTGGCGTTGCTGTTCGCAGAAGAGGTGTCGCCGCCGCAGCCGGCCAGCAGGGACAGGGCCATCACAAGGGTCAGGCCCAGACAAGTCAGTTTTTTCATGTTTGGTTCTCCTTTTGAATGTAATTTGTTTTCCTGGATTACGGTGCACAGTATAAAAGGGCAATGTAAAATACAAAACACCCCGTTTGTTAAATCTTTGTAAAGTGTCGGAGGAATGTAAAATTTCCCGCGCAATGTGGAAAAACTATCGTTCTTCCCCCGGAACTGCGCACAAAACGGCAAATCAATACCCGGTACGGCTGAGCCGTACCGGGTATTCCGGAACACATTTTTTCTTTTTCGGAGTCTTCAGCCCCGCTCCTCCACCGGGTCCTTGTCCCGGAACAGCAGGGAAACACACCAGATGGCGGACAGACCCACCAGGGTATACACCACCCGGCTGATCATGCTGCCGGAACCGCCGCAGGCAAAGGCCACCAGATCAAATTGAAACAGGCCGACGCTGCCCCAGTTCAGACCGCCGATGATCAGCAGGGTCAGGGCAATTTTGTCCATAACCACGTCAGATTACCTCCTCGGATTGGGTTCCGCAGGTAGTTTGTCCCCCGCTGCCCGGGTTATGCGCCCCCGTTCGTCCAATTTTTTCTTTTTAATCCAGCGACGCCGGCCCAAAGCCCCGGGGCAGCAGCGCGCGCAGGGCCGCAGTTTCATACTGTCCGTCCCCCCGGGCCGCAATGACCCGCAGATCCGGGGCAAACTCATACAGCATCTGCCGGCAGGCCCCGCAGGGCCAGCAGAAGTCACGCCCGTTCCCTGCGATGGCAATGGCCTGCCAGTCGGTGCGGTGCCCCTCGCTGATGGCCTTGAGCAGGGCGGTGCGCTCGGCACAGATGGCGGAGCCATAGGCGGCGTTTTCTACGTTGCAGCCGGTGAACACCGTCCCGCCGGCACACAGCAAAGCCGCCCCCACCGGGAAATGGGAGTAGGGCACATAGGAAAATTGGTGCATGGCAAAGGCCCGCTCCACCAGCTCCTGATCGGTCATGTCGCATCTCTCCTTATTCTATATGTCTTTTCCGTGCATCATTTCTCCCGAACCTCCGGCGCCCCGGCGCATCCGTGCGCTCACTCCACCAGGATGCCCAGAATTCTGGCCACCACCGGGGCCTGATGGGCGCCGATTCGGACCCCCTTCAGCTCCCGGCAGCTCTGGGAGAGCACAATGCCGTCAATGCTGCACCGGGACAGGTCCAGCCCGGCCAGTTCGGCCCGGAACAGCTCGCAGCCGGACAGATCCGTCCCCTCCAGCTCCACCGCCCGCAGCCGTGCGCCGGACAGGGAGGCCTCCCGCAGGTCGCAGCGGAGCAGACTGTCCCGCTCCCACACGCTGCCGGCCAAGTTGGCATACCGCAGCCGGCTCTGCGCCCAGCGGCAGTCCTTGATGCGGCTGTCCCGCAGGTCGCAGCCCTCCAGCTTGCACCCCTCCAGCTCCGTGTCCCGCCAGAAGCTGCCCGACAGCCGGCAGTCCTGAAGCAGGCAGTCCTTCCACGCGCAGTGGTACAGGCTGATGCCGGACAGATCGCACCCCACCAGCCGGCAGCCCGTCATCCGGACCCGCCGCCACTCCATCTGGGACAGATCCCCGCCCAGGACGGCCGCGCCGTGAACTTCCAAATCCTCCAGCCGGCCGTCCTCCTCCTGGGCCAGCCGTATCGCCTCAGCCAGATCCCTGTCCAGGTCCATCGCCCTTCCCCCTCTCTGTGATATAGCATACTCCGCCGGAAAAAAACTTGCAATCTCCTTTTTTCTGCGCTATAATGTTCCCAACCTGCGGCCGGTCATGCCGCAGAGGACAAAGAGGGAGCTCGCAAACGGGCTGAGAGGAAGCTGTGCGCTTCGACCTGTGACCTGA
>JAHYYS010000055.1 GCA_019424865.1 bacterium | reverse complement strand
GTGAACGTGCCCTATATCCACATGGGCGGCAAGATCGGCGTGCTGGTCAACCTGGAGGTTGAGGGCATCGAGGCCGACAAGGTCACCGAGCTGGGCAAGGACGTGGCCATGCAGATCGCGGCCATGAACCCCGCTTTCCTGGACAAGTCCGACGTGGATCAGGCCACTCTGGACAAGGAGAAGGAGATCCTGCTGGTTCAGGCCAAGGAGGATCCCAAGAACGCCAACAAGCCCGAGAACATCATCGAGAAGATGGTGCTGGGCCGCATCGGCAAGTACTATGAGGAGAACTGCCTGCTGCAGCAGGCCTTCGTCAAGGAGAACAAGATCTCCGTGGAGAAGCACGTGGCCGAGGTTGCCAAGCAGCTGGGCGGCAAGATCACCGTCAAGGCCTTCACCCGCTTCCAGACCGGCGAGGGCATCGAGAAGCAGGAGGACGACTTCGCCGCCGAGGTCGCTTCCATGATTAAGTAAGGACGCTTGAGCTTGTCCCCCGCAAAACAAGCGCATTGTCCCTGAATATTGACTCCTAAAGAGTCCGAGGAAATTCGTTTCCCCGGGCTCTTTTTTCATTTCTTTTCTGTTTTCTCCCGGTTTTCATCTTGATTTCGGAGTGTTTTTGAACTTTTTGGAAAAAGATTTGGAATGAGTCCGGACGCCAAAATCGTCGGACAAAGAGGCGGTTTTGAAATGGACGATCACATGGTATCTAAGGTAAATGCGAATTATTCTGAGATTTTGCAGATAAAAATAAATTAAACTGAGATTATGCGGGTCTCTTCCATCAAAATCTCCATTTAATTCAAAAACGAGTGTCAAAAGCTCAGTTTAATTCGATGGAAATGAGCAAATTCTCAAGATAATTCTTTTGGGGGCAACCATGGATAAGGCAGGAATAAAAACAAGGGACATTCGATTTTTCAGCTATGATATCGCCCTGGTTCAGAGGCTGCTACAACACAGCTCCGCCGCCGTCACGCAGCGATATATTGGGATCGGACCGAAGCGAATTGAGGCGGCCATTGAGAAGCACGTACAGCTTCTTTAACGGGACAAGACATTGTTGGGGACTGATTACTTGTGAATGGAGGCAGAGCAGAAATGGAGAACAAAAAACTGATCGAGCGTTCTGAGGCCGAATTGACCGCGGACGCTTTGATTGAGATTTTAGCGGAGCGAGACAGCCAAAAAGCCTTAGAATGGGTATGGGCGCTCACCGGATGAATGTGCCGGAGGAACTGGCCGAATACAAGCTGGAGCGGGCGGAGCTGGTGATTGCCCTGCCGCCGGACTGGAAACTGGATGGGGAATCCATGAAGGAGGAACGGCGGTACTGGCCCATTGGCCTCTTGAAGGTGCTGGCCCGCCTGCCCATTGCCAGCGATACCTGGCTGGGGTGGGGGCACACGATGGACAAACAATCGCCTTTTGCAGAGGGCACGAAGCTCAAAGCCGCTATTCTGACCGGTCCCCAGGGCGTGGAGAAAGGCGGCGAGGTCTGCACTTTGCCCAGCGGCGAGGAGGTCAACTTCTATCAGGTGATCCCTCTCTATCAGAATGAGATGGAATATAAGATAGGGCATGACGCAGACGCTCTGCTGGAAAAGATGGCAGGCATCAGCTTTGTGGTGGCTCCTGACCGCCAGGATGCTATTACCAGAGGTACTCTTTGCAATGGGGATGATAAGTGGCCGGAATCATAGGGGGCATGACTGCTGTATAGGAAAAAGACTTGGGCAACTATAACCTCTTTGCCATTTACCTGCGCTGGTGCATGGAGCATATACCTACCCGCGCCATAGCTGTCTGAATCTGAGCCAGCAGGTAGGCAAGAGAGCACACGACCATCCCTCCCAACAGAGGCCAACATCCTTTTCTGCGCCCAGATGCGTTCATCGCCGCACCACGAGAGTTTGGTGCGGCGACTGAACTTTTTTCTCCGAATCAAAATATCCGGGCAGTCAGGGAATCAGCATAGCCAACGTTCCCGCCACAATGAGGGCAAGCCCCCACCCGGAACGTCTGGTCAGCCTTTCGTGGAATACCAGATAAGAGAAGGCCACAGTGACCAGGATGCTCAGTTTGTCGATGGGAACCACCACGCTGGCCAGCCCATCTTGAAGTGCCCGGTAGTAGCACAGCCAAGAGGCGCCCGTGGCAATACCCGACAGACAGATAAAAGCCAGCTCCCGCCGGGAAACCCGGCGCACCTCTTTGCCCTTGCCCGTCACCAGCACCATAACCCAGGCCATAATCAGGACCACGCCCGTGCGGATGGCGGTGCCCAAATTGGATTCAACGCCCTGAATGCCCACCCTGCCGAGGATGGCAGTGAGGCTGGCAAACACAGCAGAGCCAAAGGCATAGAGCATCCAGCCCTGCCCAGAAGATGGGCTGTGCTCCTTCTGCGTCTTCTTTTCAATCATCAAAAACGTACCCGCGCCGATCAGCGCCACTCCAATTCCCTGAAACAGGCCAATGGGCTCTCCCAGCAGGAGGAAGGCCAGTAAAATAGTGAGTACGGTGCTGGATTTGTCGATGGGCACCACCTTGTTGATGTCGCCGATTTGAAGCGCCTTAAAATAGCACAGCCAAGAGGCGCCGGTTGCCAGACCGGACAAAACCAGAAACAAGAGCGATGATCGGTCTATGTTTTGGATCTGTGCCTGAGACCCCGCTGCAAACACCATAATCCACGCAAAAAACAGCACCACGACGGTGCGGATAGCGGTAGCCACTGTGGAATCTGTCCTTCGGATGCCGCACTTAGCCAGAACTGCGGTCACACCCGCAAAAAACGCCGATCCAATTGCAAAAAGGATCCACATTTCAATACTTCCTCTCTCCTGCTAATTTCCTTTGAAACGGTATCCTGCGCCCCACACTGTCTGAATATACCTGGGGTGACCGGGGGCCTGCTCAATCTTTTCCCGAATGCGGTTGATATGGACAGCCACAGTGGCATTGTCCCCCATAGCCTCCAGGCCCCAGATCTTTTCATACAGCTCCTCCCGGCTGAAGACCATATCCAGGTGGAGCATCAGGAAGTGGAGCAGTTCATATTCCCGGTTTTTCAGCTCCACCTCCTTTCCATCCACAAAGACCCGTCGTGTTTCGGTGTTCAGCCGCAGGCTGCCCGCCCGGAGTTCCGTGGGGACCTTCTTTTGCCCGCCGGTCAGGCGCTCGTATCGGGCCAGGTGGGCACGGACCCGGGCCACCAATACGCTGGGGGAAAACGGCTTTTCGATGTAGTCGTCCGCCCCCAGGCCCAAGCCCCGGATTTTATCAATATCCTCCCGCCGGGCGGTCACCATAGGTATAGCCGGTTCCCGCCGCCAGCGCCCCTGCCTGCTCCAGATAGTCCCGGGCCGCCCCTTCGCCGCCCAGCTGCCGGGCCAAGAGCAGCTGCTCCCGCTCCCGCTGGCCCGCCGTGGCGGAGCCGGAGGCGCGGATGGACTCCATCTCCTCCAGCTGCCCCTCCACCGCCTGCTGGACATAGCTTTGAAAGGCCTCGTCCCGGCCCTCCTCCGTCTGGAGCCACCCCGTGGCCGCGCCGATGGATCCGCCCAGCAGAGCGCCAACCGCAGTTCCAATGCCCAAGCCGCCGACCATGGTCCCGAAGGCCGCCCCGCTGGCCGCCGCCTGAAGGGCGGTGCCGGCCGTGTTCCCCCCCGCCGCGCCAAGGGCGGAGCCCGCCATGCTCGTCCCCAGGCTCAGCAAGAAGTTGCCTGCCACATCCCCCAGCCCGCTGGTGATGAAGGCATGCACCGCGGTGTTTATCCCGGACTGCACCCCCTCGCCCAGCCCCCGGCCGGCCGCCCCGGTGTCCCGAAGCTGCTGCTCCGCCGCCCTGGCCGTCCTGGTCAGCAGATCCAGGTTGCGGCGGGCCGTATCATACTTTGCCTGGGCCAGCTCCAGCCGCAGCCTGGACGCCTCGTCCCCGGTATGGTTGAATTGTGCCTGCGCCGCGCTCAGCTCCCGGCCCATTTCCTTCAGTGCCGCCTTCAGCGGCCCCTTCTGCCGGCTCAGGGCTTCCAGCGCATCGTTCATTTCGTCGGCGTCTTTGCTGAAGCTCTCGGTCACCGCCGACATTTTCTTAACTGCATCCGAATACTTGTCCTCCACTTGGATGACAAGGGTCGCCTCTGGCATAGGCCCACCTCCTGATTGACAGAATTTCGCTTCCGTGATAACATTGGTATATCATATAGTGTATAATTGGATTGGAGGGACAGTGTATGAGGCGGCGTCCGGATATCCCCCCCATGGTATTGGGTATGCTGCGGTTTACACTCTGGTGCACTAGCATAGGCTCTATCATGGGCGCGCTGGCGTTCGGCTTCGATCCGCTTATCACCATTGTCATTCTGGTGCTCATTGGCTTTCTCATTTGGTCTTATACTATCTAACATTGAGGCTGTTTCGCCGTCCCCGCACGGGGGCGGCTTTTCTGTTCCTCCCGCGCCGCCCGCCGCGTGCCTTCGCCGCTTCCGAATCCCCGTCCTCCGCTTGGATGACAAGGGACGCCTCTGGCATAGGCCCACCTCCTGATTGACAGAATCTTGCTTCCGTGATAACATTGGTATATCATATAGTAGTATATAATTGGATTGGAGGGACAGTGTATGAGGCGGCGTCCGGATATCCCCCCCTCGGTGCGTATTATGCTGCTGATTTTAGGCTGGGGTCTTGTTGCCGGCGGTATTGGCTTGCTGCTCTTTGAGGTCAACATTTTCTACATCTTACTGCTTCTGCTATCCATCGGCCTTCTCATTTTCTTTTACACCTTGTAATACCGGCACCGTTTCGCCGTCCCCGCACGGGGGCGGCTTTTCTGTTCCCCCCGCGCCGCCCGACGCATGCCTTCGCCGCTTCCGAATCCCCGTCCTCCGCTTGGATGACAAGGACCGCCTCCTCATTGACATTCTGAATGAAATCAACTAAAATAAAATTATCAATTTTAAACAGCGCAGCAGTTCTGAAAGGGGATGAGGGCTGTGTCTCTGGAGCAAAGGCGCAGGGTTCTGTGTGTCAGCCTTTCCGACTTGATGGACATCATCGCTAACTATCGTCTGAATTGTCCGCCTGATTTCGTAGAAAACCCGTTCCTCCACGAGCTGGAACGTCAGCTTCAGGAGAAAACCAAAGAGTTGGAATCCATTGACGCGATTCTGGCTTCCCCTTCTTACCGTTACTGGAAGGCCTTTCAAGCGTTTAAAGTACCACTTTGGATAAGCACCGCCACGCTGGCACTTGTGTTCCTTGTGGAGCTTTATGTCGGCGGCGCGCCCCTTTTGTGGGGGGCAGCCTTGCTTGGCGGGTTCTGCCTCTCCGTCTGGGTGTCCCGCAACCCCTATCAAGTCTAGTTTCGCCGCCCCCGCCCGGGGGGCGGCTTTTTTCTTATGCCTGCTGCTCCGCCTCGTGGAGGGTCAGGGCCCAGACCAGGTCCCGGCCTCCCGGGCCCATGGCGTAATACTGCTCCGGCGTCCAGTGGTGCCGGTGGAACAGATAGTACACCAGCTCCAGCTCCGGGTCCCCGCCCTCCTCTAGGCGTTTTTTACTTCTTCAATCGTCGCCCCGCGATAGCCGCACAGCCGCTCCACCGCCCGGCTCAGGTCCTCAATCTCCCCGGGCAGCAGCATGGCCTTCACCGTCTCCGCCGGGGTGGCCCCGCCGTACTTCTCCGCCAGCGACCGGTCTTTCAGGTTGGGCTGGGCGCACCCGGCCAGCAGAATATGGACGCTGGTGTCCTCCCCGGCGGCGCTGCGCAGGCTCTGCACCTTGCCATAGGGCAGCCCCCGCAGCTGAAACACCACGTCCTCCCCCGCCAGCTGGCTCAGCCGTTTCACCTTATACCGGGCCGTGGGCAGGTCCTTCTGCACGTTGGGCAGCTCGGGCCGCAGCAGCAGCGCCAGCAGATCCGTCTTCTTTTCCTCCATGGATTTGTCTCCTTTCCGGGCGCCAAAAAGCCGCCCTGTCATGCTTGACAAAGCGGCCTGGTCTGCTATAATGAAGATAGAAAGGGCGCTGCCGATAAGCGGTTAGCCCAAGGTTAGACTATAAGAGATAGCCGCATCCTTGGCCGGGGCGGCTATCTCGCTTTTATGGTGCATATGTACAGCACGAATGCCAGACATATGAGAAACCGCAGTACATTGTACAGCCGTTTTCGCCACATCAGCATCACCTCCCTTCCGGGAGAGTGACTAACCGCCTACCGTTATGGCAGCGCCATGGGTATTCTACCTTAGCCGCCGCTTTTTGTCAATTCCTGCCGCACCCGTGCTCCGGGGGCGGCCTTTTTCTTCGTTTTTGTTACGGCTCCTCAATCATGTCCAGCAGCTCATACCGGCTGAAGGTGAAGGGGGCCGTCACCGTGCCCACCGTGGCCGCCTGCCAGTCCGCCAGGGTCAGATCGTCAAAGCTCACGTTGTAGGCGGCCACCCGCTCCGCGCCGTAGCTGTCCGGGTCCCGCAGCTTGGAGATCACCGTGCCCCGCACGTCCTCCCCGTCCTGCAGGCCCTGCTTCCGCCGGATAAAGCCGCTGTCCACCTTGTAGAGCGTCAGGCTCCCGGTGCCGCTGCCGCTGGTGGCCTTGCTGTCGTCCATGAACTGGCCGCACAGGTTCACTGTCTGCTTGTTCTTGGCCACCTTCAGCTGGCAGGCGGTGCACTCGGCGACCTTCTCGCCGTCCACCCACACCTCGCCATAGGTGCCGTTGATTACGCGCCTGGCGCTGTCAAGTCGTCTTGCCATATGGAGAACCGCGGAAATGGCTCTCCATAACAGAATTGCTTTTGCTTTGTCGTTGCCAACACCTTTTATTCCTTAGCATAATGCAATCATTTTGAATGGTTTTAAGGTGTTTTATCATGCAAAGAACGGCGAGAAGGATTACGATAATCTGGAAAAGAGCAAAAACAAAATTTACACAAATCATGTACGGCATGGTTATCCTCCTCCATCCTCCGAAAGGCCAAATGTGTCCTTATCCATAAAAATAGCACGAAAAAATGAGAAGCTGACGAGGAAAAGATAAGATTGTGAAGCAAATGATACAGCGTATATCGTTCAACCTGTGCATCTGGAAAACCCGCGATTTTTGAGCCCATTTCCGTTGATATCTGATTTTATATGAATAAATTTTTTCTATTTTATGAAAGATGACGAACGCCTGTTGACAGGATATCCGCCCGATGGTATAACAGGACATCATTGGTGCGGCAAATGTGCCGGCAGAAATTCTTACATCGTTCCGCACAGAAAAATGATTCGCACCAATCCAATGAGAGCAGACTGAATCCACGAAACAAAGTTAAAGGATAGGTGAATCATAATGAAAAACCGATATTTTGCAGGTATTGCCTGTTTTGCACTTTCCCTTGCGATGCTGTTGTCAGCCTGCAGTAACACAGCCTCCGATCCGTCTGCGCCGGCTCAGCCGCCTGCCGGCTCAGGCAGCACATCTGTAGAACCCCCTTCAGCTTCACCCGATGAGGATGCCGCATTCACACCCGGCACCTGGCTGTCCGACGGCGGGCAATATTACTTTTTCGATGAGGGCGGCGCCACAGGACGGACTGCCAGTCTGGAGGATGGAACCGGCGTTGGATTCACATATTCCATAGCCGGAATGCAGGCTGCCTTTTCCTTGGGCGGTGCGGATAATACCAGTTCCTGCACCGTGAGCCGGGATGGGGATACGGTTACCCTGGAGTGGGCGGACGGCACCGCAGAGCATCTTACCTATGTCTCTGAACAGGGGGCCGATACATTCCAGTTTTACAGCAACCAGGAGCTGGCCGACCTGGCCTTGCACTTCTATCAGGAAAACAACAATGCACAGGACAACCAAAACCTGGTCTCTGCCGCCCAGACCAATGACGACGGCAGCGTCTCCATCCAGGTGTATGAAAATCTGGGGGATCACAACAGCACCGCTGCCTGGTACACCGTAGACCGCATAACCGCCGCCGGCACAGATGGGTCAGGCAATGAAGTAAAGCTGGCAGACTAATCGCTTCATGCCCAGACAGCGCGGCCAATCAGACACCGGCACTTTCTCCATGCAGTCTCTAAAGAGCAGCCCTCTAAACTGCTTTATGTACAGTTTAGAGGGCTGCTCTGAATGCTTGGATTAACAGTTTCAAAATCGTTGAACTTCTGTTCATCTCCAGTTTAACGGCAAGAGATAGACTCAATTCTTGACGGCGCCGGACATTTTCACGCAGAGCCGCCTGTCCGCCGCCCATTGGCGGCAGCGGACAGCTGTGATGCCGCCCCAGCAGGCAGCATGATATTCTCAGACACCTTGTCCTGTCCGGGAGCTCCTGCAGGAGCTCTTCCAGCGACTCACGATACAAAAAGAGCGTATTCCGGTTGAGCATAGACCTCCTGCGTCCCTTCCTTGTGGCGGCGGCCTGACAATCCCTCTCCATGAGCATGCCGCAAAAGGCATCCCGAATGGTCCTCCCGGTGCGGAGCACCCGCAGGTTGGTCTTTTCTTCCGTTCATATCGCCGGGCTGGCTGAGAAACGGAAGGCTCCCTGCTGATCTTGATGCGGCACATCAGGCAAAGCGGCCGCTTTGCGCCTTGCCTGTACTGGGGACCAGAGAGGAGAGAACTCAATGAATCCTTATCGAAACCTGCTGTCCAATACAGTCCTGTTTGGGATCAGCACCTTTGGGTCCCGGTTTCTCACCTTTCTGCTGACTCCGTTTTACACCCGGGTGCTCTCCAGCACAGAATACGGCGTGACAGACCTGCTAATCCAGTCAGGCAATCTTATCATCCCCATTGCCTCTGCGGGCATCGCAAATGCGGTCATACGCTATGGTCTGGAACGGACCGGCAATCAAAAAGGGATATTCACCATCGGCCTGCTGACCACATTGGCCGGTTTCTGTCTTCTTCTCCTTGCTGCACCGCTGCTGGGCCGGATTGCATTTCTCTCTGATTCTGTGTGGCTGGTTCTGCTCTATGTGCTGTCAGCTAATGTTCACTCCGTCTGCAACCAGTTTGCGCGGACCCTGGGCCATGTACGGCTGTTCGCCTTGGACGGTGTCCTCCGCACCGTATTGACTGTTTTCTTTCATATCCTGCTGCTGGCAGTATTCCCCCTGGGCGTCACCGGCTATGTGCTGGCAAACGTGCTGGCCGACGGGCTCTCCTCCGCCTTTGTATTCCTGCGCGCCAGAGAGTGGAAATATCTGTCTTTGTCCGCTGCAAGCCGCCGGGACACAACCCGCATGCTGCGGTACAGCCTCCCTTTGGTCCCGACCAATCTGTGCGGCTGGATCATCAATATTTCCGACCGCTATCTGATCGCCCTGCTGGTTGGGAATGCCGCTACCGGCATTTATGCAGTTTCCAACAAAATTCCAAACATTCTTCTGACTGTGGCCAATATTTTTTCCTCCGCGTGGCAGCTCTCCGCCCTGGCAGAGCGGCCGGGCGCGGAAAAGGAGCGGTTCTTTTCCAACGTCTATTCCGTCTATTCAGCCATCGCCTTTGTGATGGCCTCCGGTGTCATCCTCACCGCACAGATCTCCACCCGGCTGCTGGCGGCACCGGACTACTTTGAGGCGTGGCGGTATGTACCGGTGCTTACCCTGGCCACAACCTTTGCCTGTCTGGGTTCCTTTTTGTCCTCCATCTATATGGTGGAGCAGCGCAGCGGGGCCACATTGGTTACCTCAATGCTGGGAGCTGCTGCCAATGTGGTGGGAAACATTCTGCTGATTCCGTTATATGGATCCATGGGGGCTGCCTTTTCCACCCTGCTCAGTTATCTGTTGATCTGGGGTGTTCGGGCAATTCATACCCGCTCCATTCTCTGTATTCAGCTCAAGCTCCCCAACCTGCTGCTCTGCAGCCTGCTGCTGGGGGTTCAGTGCGCCATGATGGAGCTGAATTTGTCTTTGTGGCCCCTGGGATCCAGCATTATCTTTGTCTTGGTAGCCGCAGTCAACGCCAAGCCTCTTATCCGTGCAGCCAGGCGGGCTTTGTGACCATCACCATATATTGAAAAAAGAGTGCGCAGTCCTCTTCCTTGATGCCTGCGCACTCTTTTTCGCTATTGGTTCATTTGCCCCTCAATCTGTTCCTGCACCACTTCCAAAAACTTTTTCCACACCAGTTCCACGCCCGCCGTCACCCGGCTCGCCAGGGGTGGAAACACGAGACGCTGCCCCGCGGGGTGGTTTATGGTTTCCGCGCTTCGAGGGAACCCGCATTCTGTGCTGGCAGTGACTCCGCCTGAGCCGCAGGCTGTGAGAGGCACAGCAAGTATGCAGGACAATAAAAGGGGGCAAATCTGTTTCACGGTCACATCTCCAAGTCCAGCCCTGCGATCCACTCCTGCACCGCGGACTGGGAAGCGTCCACCTCCGGCCGGTAGACGCCGATGGGTTCCAGAATGGTCACATTCTCCGGCAGAGCGGCGGTCAGATCCCGGATGGTGCTGGACAGTCCGCCGGTTCCGTGGGTGACGAAGGGCACCACCGTCTTCCCGCTCCAGTCATACTCCTCCACAAAGGTCAGCACCGGCATGGGCAGGGTGTACCACCAGTTGGGGAAACCGAGGAACACGATGTCGTAGTCCTCCATGTTGTCCACATGTGAGGCCAGGGCCGGCCGTGCGTTTTCCGCCTTTTCATCGGCAGCCCGGTCCAGGCACTCGTCGTAGTCGCTGGAGTATGGCTCCTCCACCACGATGGAGTGGAGGTCGCCGCCCACCTCCTGCTGAATCCAGGATGCCAGCTTGGCGGCGTTGCCGGGAGCCAGTACACTGGCAGAGGTAGTGGCGTCCACATCCACGCTGCTTGGGTCTTCCACCACGGTATTGTCTGCCCATGTGAAGTAGGCGATCAGGATGTTGCTGGATCTGTCGCCGTTCGCGTTCTGCTGTTCCGGTGTTTCCTCCGGAGATTCGGCATTTGGTTCCTCTGTGGCCAAATCGCCGGAAGGCTCTGACGCAGGTGTTTCTGTCATCTGACTGCTCTCTGATGGGGCAGGCGATTCCTGATCAGATGTCGTCCCGCCGCATGCGGTCAGAGAAAAGAGCATGGCCAACGCCAGCAAAAATGTGAGTTGCCTTCTCATGTATGAGCCTCCTTTTACTGAATATTCCTTCTGGCAGGTCGGTTCGTACAGCGTTGCAGCACTTTCCCGAGATAGTAGAAAATCGCGATAAAAAGTCCCATCATGGCCAGCAGATCCAGGAAGTACAGGGCGGGCGGCCGTTCATAGTCAAAGAATACAAAGTGGCTTCGTAAAAAGAGATAGTCGGCAATGCGGTGCTTGAAAAAGGCGTACACACCATAACCGGAGATCCCGGCGGTCAGCACCCGGAGGACCGCAGTGCGGAGGGCAGACGGTTTCTTGTTCCCGATTGCCTTCCGCGCCGCGCCCAGTATGATCCCCCAGTGGAGGCCCAGGTGAGCCGACAGCAGGAGAAAGCCCCAATAGGGGCACAGCAGATGCGCCGTCCTGGCCAGCCCCATGTGGCCCTGTGTGGGCAGGAAGTCGAATACATACCGGCTCATCCAGATCCCGCTGAGCATGGAGCCCAGCATACACAGAAGAACCAGCAGGACGAGAGCGGTCTGCAAGATCCGGAAGGGCGTGTACTTTCCTCGGTTCAGGGCCTTAAGCCATTTGCGGTTCAGGATGTGATGGGCGATGAACAGCACCAGCATCCCCGCCCCCAGCCACTCGTGGATCTCCTGATCGGTGAGGAAATAGGCCATCAGCAGAACCAGCACCACAGTCATCAGCAGGTCCACCAGGTGGCGGACGGCCGCTCTGTTTCCCATAGGACGCCTCCTCTCTGCCTTGATCAGGCGGCTTGTCCGAGGTCAAGGCCCAGAGAGTCCACCCACTGGGATACTGTCTCCTGGGAGGCGGAGCCGCTGAATCGCTGACCCTCCAGCCAGGTTGCCCCATCTGTCAGGGCCTCCAGGTCGGACACGCTCCCGCCGATGGAACTGCTGCCGGAGGTGCAGAAAGGCACGATGGTCTTGCCGTCGAAGTCGTAGGTCTCCAGGAAGGTGGAGATAATTTGGGGGGCGTCACCCCACCAGATGGGGTAGCCTATAAAAATCGTGTCGTACTGCTCCCAGTTCTCGACCTGGCCTGCCAGTTCCGGCCGGGCGTTGTCCGACTGTTCCTGCTGGGCGATGTCCAGAAGTTCGTTGTAGTCGTCCGTGTAAGCAGTCGCCGGGGTGATCTCAAACAGGTCTCCGCCCGTCTCCTGCTGGATGATCTGTGCCACCTGCTCCGTGTTGCCGGACCAGGAGAAGTAGGCGATCAGCACGGAACTGGAATCCTCTGCGGTGGGCGTTTCACTCCCGGCAGGTTCCTCCGACGGCTCCTCGACCGGTTCCTCTGCGGGCGTTTCCGTGTCTGTGGGAGCAGGTGTTTCTTCTGTTGTGGAGCCGCTGACGGATGCCGACGGCTCCAAGGTGTTCTCCTGAGTTCCAGAATTGCCGCAGGCGGCCAGGGAAAAAGCCATCGCAAGGGCCAGAAACAGAGATGTCCATTTTTTCATGGGAGAATTTCCTCCTTTTTACTGTTCAAATTGGATGCCGTGGAGCCGGTAGACCTCATTGACGCTGGGCACATCCAGAATGAGGCTGTGTCCCAGATCCAGGGCCTGGATCTGCACCATGTCCGCCGGGGAGAGCCGGAAGTCGTCCACCGCGAAGTTCTCCTGAATGCGCTGGGCGTGGACAGATTTGGGAATGGCGATGATCCCCTCCTGCCGCAGCCACCGCAGCACCACCTGGGCGGGCGTCTTGCCGTACTGCGCCCCGATAGCGGAGAGGACCGGATGCTGGAAGATGCCGTTCATTCCCTCCGCAAAGGGCGCCCAGGCCATGGGCCGGATCTGGTATTGCGCCATGATCTCCCGCAGCTTCCGCTGCTGGCAGAAGGGGTGCAGCTCGATCTGGTTCACCGCCGGGACCACCTCGTGGCTGAGGATCAGGTCGCAGAGCCGGTCGGGCAGGAAGTTGCACACCCCGATGGCCTTGACCTTCCCAGCCTGGAGCAGTTCCTCCATGGCCCGCCAGCTTCCGTGGTAGTCCCCGTAGGGCATGTGGATCAGATAAAGATCCAGATAGTCCGTTCCCAGGTTCTTCAGAGTTTTCTCAAAGGAGCGCATGGTCTTATCGTATCCCGCGTCCTGAATCCAGACCTTGGAGGTGAGGAACAGCTCCTCCCGTGCAATTCCGCTCTCCCGGACGGCCTCGCCAACCGCCCGCTCGTTGCCGTAGCAGGCCGCCGTGTCAATGAGCCGGTATCCGGTCTCCAGAGCGGCCAGAACGCTCTCCTTACAAACAGATTGATCAGTCACCTGAAAAACACCCAGCCCCTGCTGGGGCATCTTAACGCCATTGTTCAGCTGAATGGTATCCATTGCGTTTTGCTCCTTTCCTGTTATTCCGCCTGTGTGATGTCTGTGCCGAAGTATTTCTCGGACAGTTCGGACAGCGCGCCGGACTGTCCCTCTGATTAGACACTTACATTGTAGAGTGAGACACATGAAATGTCTAATGCTTATATTGGATTTAGAGAAATACGTTTTTCGTATGATATTGGAGGCGGAACAGTCTTACGCCTGCGGAGCAAGAAATACATTTTTCGTATCGTTGAAAATGAAAAAAGGGCATTTCACATTTCTTCCATAAGGTAGTATGCTTTTGGTGAAAGCTGTTTCGGATTTCGTCAGAATGGAGGCAATCTATGAAATACACACAACTGGGCAATTCAGATTTAAGGGTATCCCGCATCTGCATGGGGTGCATGGGCTTTGGCGACGCCTCCAACGGCCAGCACAGCTGGACCGTGGATGAGGAACATTCCAGGGAGATTATCCGGCGGGGCCTGGAGCTGGGAGTCAACTTCTTCGACACCGCCATCGGCTATCAGAGCGGCACAAGCGAGCAATATCTGGGCCGGGCTCTGCGGGACTTTGCCAGACGGGACGAGGTGGTGGTGGCCACCAAGTTCCTCCCCCGGACCAATGAGGAGATCGCCGCCGGCGTGTCCGGACAGGCGCATATCCGCCGCCTGTTGGACAAGAGCCTGCAGAACCTGGGGACGGACCATGTGGATCTGTATATCTACCACATGTGGGACTATCAGACGCCTCTCTATGACATCATGGACGGCTTGAATCAGATGGTGAAGGAGGGCAAGACCCGGTACATCGGCATCTCCAACTGCTTTGCCTGGCAGCTGTGCAAGGCAAACGCCCTGGCCGAAAAAGAAGGCTTCGCCAAGTTCGTTTCCGTACAGAGCCACTACAACCTGATCTTCCGGGAGGAGGAGCGGGAGATGGCTCCCTTCTGCCGGGAGGAGAACATCGCCATGACGCCGTATAGTTCTCTGGCCGGAGGCCGGCTGTCCAAACATCCCGGAGAGACCTCCAAGCGGCTTCAGGAGGACAGCTATGCACAAATGAAGTACGGCGGCATGGCGGACCAGGACGCCCCCATCCTCCAGCGGGTGGCGGAACTGGCCGATCTACACGGCGTGTCCATGACGGAGGTCTCCCTGGCCTGGCTGCTGACCAAGGTGACGGCTCCGGTGGTGGGGGCCACTAAGCTCCACCACATCGAGGGGGCGGCCAGGGCAGTGGATCTGGAACTGACGAAGGAAGAGTGCGCCTACCTCGAAGAGCCCTATGTCCCCCACCCCCTGGTGGGCGTAATGGCTCAGAACACGCCGGCCACAGCAAAGGAGAACCATGTCTGGTCCACCGGAAATCAGAAAATTTGATGCGAAAATACGCCGGGCATCTGCCCCGGCGTATTTTTCCTTGTGTGGTCTGCCTTTTCCCTTCCAGTGGGCAAACCTGATTATCCTTTTGAAATTCAAAAATCGTATGACTTGCGCCGATTTATGTTGCTTCTCCCCAGATCCCGTGCTATTCTTGAATCCAAAGGGGTGACATTCCATGGAAATCCGTGTGCTGAAATATTTTCTGCTGGTCGCCAGGGAGGAAAATATTACCAAGGCGGCAAACCTTCTGCATCTCACCCAGCCCACCCTGTCCAGACAACTGATGCAGCTGGAGGAGGAACTGGGGGTTCAGCTGTTCCGCCGGAGCAAGCACCGCATCATTCTGACAGAGGAGGGGATGCTGCTCCGCCGGCGGGCGGAGGAGATCGTGTCGCTGGCAGACAAGACGAAGGATGACCTTCAGCACCGGGAGGATCAGCTGACCGGTACCATCGCAGTGGGAAGCGGGGAATTGCAGAGCTCCAGCTTTTTGACCCGGCTTCTCACAGCCTTCCAGGGACAAAATCCCCTGGTCAGATTTGCGATTTACAGCGGAAACTCCGACAACATCAAAGAGCGCATCGAGCGGGGCCTGCTGGATGTGGGCCTGCTGCAGGAGCCGGTGGACATCAGCAAATACAGCTTTGTCCGCACACCGTGCCGGGAGCAGTGGGGCGTGCTGGTACGGGAAGGCTCAGAATTGGCCGCCATGGAAAATGTCAGCCCGGCGGAACTTGCGTCCGTCCCCCTGATTCTGCCGGAGCGGGAAAGCATCCAGAATGAGCTGTTCAACTGGTTCGGCTCCTATGCAGAGGGACTTCACATCACGGCCACCGGCAACCTGCTCTATAATCTGGCCTCTCTGGCCCGGGACAGCGGCAGCAGTGTTCTAACGCTGAATCTGGACTGCAATTACGAGGGACTTCGGTTTATCCCACTGTCTCCCCCCTTGGAATCCAACACCGTGCTGGTGTGGAAGAAGGCACAGACTTTCTCCGCTGCCGCAGCGGCATTGATTGAATTTTCTGAGAAATACATTTCCGGTATACAACAAAATTTAATATAAGCATTAGACATTATTTTGCTGCAAGGCTACAATATAGGTGTTCCAAGAGGGACGCCTATTTTTATTTTATGCGGAACCGGCTGACGGAAAGGGGTGATGGAATGACGATCCATGAGGCCAGCGAGCGGTATAACATCCCCCTGGAGATCCTGCGGGAATACGAGCGCTGGGGCCTGTGCGGCACGGTGAAAACGGTCATGGGCGCCTGGCAGTATGATGACACCGACCTGGAGCGTCTGAGTATGATCATGACGCTGCACGATGTGGGATTTGCAAACGACGAGATCGAAACCTACATGAAACTTCTGCTGGAACAGGAGGGCACCGAGGCACAGCGCCTGCGGATGCTGGATCAGAAGCGGGAGTACACACTGGATGAGATTCATTTTCGGGAAAAGCAGCTGGCGCGGCTGGACTACCTGCGCTACCACATCTGCAGACAGCGGGATGCCAAACAAGGCTGACCGCGCTCCAATTCAAGCCAATCAAAGTATTTGAAAAGTTGTTTTATGAAGCTCCAGAACAAATCCGTATTGGATGGGCAGCACGTATTCGGCCAGGGGATGTCCAACATCGCCTTTGCCCGGTACTTTATCGGGAATTCTTATTGAATCCCCTGACCAGGCCCGGTGAGAGCACCGTGGATCTGGCAAACGTCACCTTGAGCCGGGCTGCCGCAACAACCGGCCATCCACCGCGCCAAAAGCGGCGGCGGTCAGATCCTGATCTGCACCGCCGCCGAGGGCTGATACCAGGAGGCGGGCAAGGACGCCGTCAGCCTGACTCCCGGCGCCGTCATTGTCACCTCTCCGGAGGTGGAGCACTGGCACGGGGCCAAGGCGGACAGCCGGTGCTGCCACATCGCCGTGGAGGTGCCCGGCGGGGAGACACGCAGCGAGCGGCTGGATCCGGCGGACGACGAAGCCCGTTCCAAGCTGTAAAGAAGCTGCGAGCCAGACGCACCGGCCCCCGCTATTGGGGTTTCGGCTGCGTCTGGCGCCATAAGGAGGCTAAGCCAATGAAGCTGACTATCGGGGAAACCGTTTTGACCGCCGCATTGGCGGACAACTCCTCTGCGAAGACGCTGGAGGAAAAATTGCGGGACGGCCCCATCACCATCCGGATGGAGGACTACGCCCGTATGGAAAAGGTGGGGAACCTTCCCTTCCGCCTGCCGACAAACGACCAGTCCATCACCACACAGGCCGGGGACCTGATCCTCTATCTGGGCAATTCCTTTGTGATTTATTACGCCCCCAACTCCTGGCGCTTTACCCGCCTGGGACATATCGAAGGGGGCACGGCTCAGGAATTGAAGAAGGTTTTGGGCCGGGGCAATGTCACAGTCACCCTCTCCCTGGATTAAAAAGGGCCGAATAGGAGGTGCAAGGGAGCGGGCGGAATTCACTTCTGCCGAGCATTTGAATCACGAAGGGTGGAGCGGGCCAACAGCCCGCGAGCCCCAAAGAGATGCGTATTTCTGAAACCAGAACCGCCCGCAGGGCGGCATACCAAACCGGATCCCAGCGACAGCGGGTCCGGTTTGGTAGCGAGGAGCAGCAAAATGAGCGCGCGATGAGCTTTGCAATGAAATGAAAAAGCTCGTCGCAAGCGATATGTCGCTTGCGGCGGGCTGGAAGGGACGGGTAAAATCGATACTTCCTTGCGATAAGACAAAACCGCCGCGCAGCGGCGGACCCAAACCGGAGCCCAGCGATAGCGGGTCCGGTTTGGAAAGGAGCCGCGACAAAATGAGTGAGAGGTGACTTTTGTAAAAAAGTCGCCGCGAACGATATGTCGTCCGCGGCGACGTGGCGCAGCGGGTGGGATTCGAACCCACGTGCGGTTGCCCGCAAACTGATTTCGAGTCATTTCCCCCTTGTGATTTTTGGTGGAAATTAAGCGAAGATGGAAGTACACAACGGAAGCCCAAAAGCTGCG
>JAHYYS010000054.1 GCA_019424865.1 bacterium | reverse complement strand
TTTCTGCTTTTGGGCAAAAAGAAAAGCCGCAGACTTTTTTCAAAATCTGCGGCTTCCGCCCATGAGAAAGGGACACCGTTTGCACGATGTTCCTTTCAGATTTTATATCGTTGTTGAGGCTATAATCACTCGTTATCTAAAGTAGTAAATAAGTAGTAAATTCCCAGCGGTCATTTGAGAAAGTCCAGTAAAATCAAGGGTTTCTGGCCTCTATTCATGTGCTGCCCAGATACTGCCGTGGCAGACAAACAGAATTTTAACCATTTTACGTGCTGTCCTTTCACATCATAATATGTTTTCCACTTCAGCATCAGCAGCATTATACCATTTCGAGCCCCGCTTTTCTATCTGTTTTCTTTCCATGTGCAGATCTGAATATGCCCCATGCTGTCACAAGTCTCTCATCCGGCCGGAAGGTCAGCTCCCCACAGCAGAGACGCTGTCTGCGAAACATTCAAGTTGCGGCCCGGGCGGTGAGCGTGTATAATGGGACAAGCAGACGCTTGCACGCGCTGCAGATTTCAGATAACCAGAAGGGGTGCTGACAATGGACCGGAAATTGACCGCAAAGGAGTACCTGCTGCTGGCCTCCATGCTGTTCGGCCTGTTTTTCGGGGCGGGTAATTTAATCTTCCCGGTTCACATGGGACAGCAGGCCGGGTCTGCCCTGTGGCCCGCCTGTGTAGGCTTCTGCCTCACCGGCGTGGGGCTGCCTCTGTTGGGCATCGCCGCCATGGGCATCTCCCGCAGCGACGGCATGTTTCAGATGGCGGAGAAAGTGGGGCGGCGGTACAGCTATTTCTTCACCTGTGCTTTGTACCTCTCCATCGGGCCGCTGTTCGCCATCCCCCGCACGGCCACCGTGTCCTTCTCCACCGGCATCCAGCCGCTGCTGCCTGAGGGGACCGCCGGCCCGGCCCTGTGCCTGTTTTCGGCGGTCTTTTTCCTCCTCGTGCTCTATTTCTCTCTGCGGCCTTCAGGTATTCTCACCTGGGTGGGGAAGATTCTCAATCCCCTGTTCCTGCTGTTTCTGGCGGCGCTCACCCTCACCGCCCTCTTCCGGCCCATGGGGGACGTATCCGCCCTGGCCCCCACGGAAACCTATGCCTCCGCCCCCTTCTTCCAGGGCCTTCTGGACGGCTACAACACCCTGGACGCCCTGGCCTCTCTGGCCTTTGGCATCATCCTCATCGACGCCATCCGCGGGCTGGGCGTCAGCTCTCCCCGGAAGATCTCCGCCGACACCATCCGGGCCGGTCTGTTCAGCACCGCTCTGATGGCCGCCATCTACTGTGCCCTCACTGTAGTAGGGGGACAGTCCCGGGCGGTATACGGTATCTCCGCCGACGGCGGCGAGGCACTGTACCAGATCGGCACCCACTACTTTGGCCCTGCGGGCGGGGTGATTCTGGGCATCACCGTCACCCTGGCCTGCATGAAGACGGCCATCGGCCTGATCACCGCCTGCGCCTCCATGTTCTCCCAGCTGTTCCCCAAGTCCCTGAGCTACCGGACCTACGCCGTCCTCTTTTGCCTGTTCGCCTTCGGCGTGGCCAACTTCGGCCTGAACCGCATCATCCAGCTGTCCACGCCGGTGCTCATGTTCCTCTATCCCCTGACCATCACCCTGTCCCTGCTGTGTCTGGGGGGCGGCTGGTTCTCCTATGACCGGCGGGTTTTCATCGCCGTGACCATTCCCACTGCCGCGGCCGCGGCCCTGGATTTTCTCAACGCCCTGCCCGCCGGGGTCAAGGCCCTGCTGGGGACTGACGCCCTGCTGCGGCCCGCCCGGAGCTTCCTCCCTCTCTTCTCCGTGGGGATGGGCTGGGTGGTCCCTGCCCTGGCCGGCCTGACGGTGGGGCTGATCCTATGCCGGCTCCGGCCCCTCCGGTCCTGAGTCTTTTTACAATCCACTGCAGCAAAGCGCCGCCGCTGATGTTTCAGCGGCGGCGCTTTCCGATTATTCCGGATGAAAAAAGATCCTCGGCTCTCCGGACGGTCCCTGCTGGACCTCCGCCCGCACCTCATATGAAGTATGGCACAGCAGATCAAAAATGCCAGAGGCAAATCCACCTCTGGCATTTTTATTATCCTGCCGCGTCCAGCATATTTTCAATAAAAATCCCGTATCCCCGCGTCGGATCGTTCACAAGCACATGGGTCACGGCCCCCACCAGACGGCCGTCCTGCAGGATGGGGCTGCCGCTCATCCCCTGCACGATGCCGCCGGTGGCCTCCAGCAGATCCGGATCGGTGACCTGAAGCATCAGGCTGCGCGCCCCCTCATCCTGGTCATAGACGTGGGTGATTTCCACCTCAAACTCCTCCACCTCATCGCCGCGGATGTTGGAGAGGATAGTGGCCTTCCCCGTCTTCACCTGCTCCCGGCTGGCCACGGGGACGGGCTCCAGTCCGGCCACGGTTTCCGCCTGCTTCAGCTGACCGAAAATTCCCTGGCTGGTGTTGGCATACAGCGTGCCCAGGTCCTGGGTCAGGTCAAACTGCCCGTGCAGCTCGCCCGGCTGGCCGCTGGCCCCCCTCTTTACATCTGTGACGCTGGCCGGCATAATGCTGCCCGACTGCAGCGGCATCAGCATGGCGGTATCCACGTCGTTGATGCCGTGGCCCAGCGCGGCGAATACGCCGCTGCCCGGGTCATAAAAGGTCAGGGTGCCGATGCCGGCCATGGAATCCCGCAGCCACACCCCCAGCTGATAGACGCCCTGGCTGTTCTCCACCGCCGCCGCTGTCAGCTGCAGGCGCCGCTGGCCCCGGGTGGCCTGGATGGTGAGCTTCTCGTCCTCCTGCTCCTCCACCAGGGCCTGAACCTGCTCAATGGTATCCACCTCTGTGCCGTTGATATGGGTGATCACATCCCCCTCTTTCAGGCCGCAGTCCCGCCCGGGACACAGGGCCCCTGCTTCCGTCTCCACTTCCGTCAATCCGACCACCAGGACGCCGTCGGAAAAGAGCTTGATGCCCACCGCCTTGCCGATGGGGACCACCTGCTCCCCCACCGGCTGTTCTGTCCCGGTCTGGCCGGACACCGCCGCCTGTCGGGACAGCTCCAGCACCGCTGCGGCAGAGGCCTGGGCCGTCTGGGCCCGATCCCCCGACAGGGACAGCAGCAGCATCAGGCCCAGCACCGCCGTCCCCGCCGCGGCGGCCCATACGCCCGGCCCCGTTTTCTGCTTGGAATCCTGCTCCACAGTTCCACCCCCTTAAAAAACTCAAAGGGCGGGCGGCACGTCAGCCGCCCGCCCTCTCATTATGGCCGGGGAATGCATCGCTCAACCGTGGAGACCCCTTCCACCCTTTCCAGTCTCCTGCCTCAGGCCCGCCTGTTTCTCGGGTTTGGAGGCTGGACGCGTGGAAAATTCGGAAAACTTGGGGTTTCTTTCAGGAACGGGAGAGCTTTTCCTCCCACTCTCCCTCCCGGAAGCCCACCAGGACAAAGCCCTCTCCCACCAGGATGGGGCGCTTGACCAGCATCCCGTCCGTGGCCAGCAGGGCCAGCTGCTCCTCCTCCGACAGGCCGGGCAGCTTGTCCTTCAGCCCCAGGGCCTTGTACTGCAGGCCGGAGGTATTGAAAAAGCGCTTGAGCGGCAGGCCGCTGGCCTGCCACCAGGTGCGAAGCTCCTCCTGGTTGGGGTTTTGCTCCTTGATGTGCCGGTCCTCATAAACCGTGCCCCGGCTGTCCAGGAATTTTTTGGCCCGCTGGCAGGTGCTGCATTTGGGGTATTCTACAAACAGCATAGATAATACACGCTCCTTTTTTTCTTCATAGTAGCATGTTTTTCTCCGACAGGCAACTACAGAGCCCCTTTTTCCGCATTTTCACGCTTCGGGCCGGGCGGTACCAGCGGTTTTCTCCCCGCAAACCAATCTTCGCGCTCAGTATGCCCGCCGCGGGCCGCCCTATGCGCAGGCCCCGCAGGGAAAATCAAAAGGAGGCCTTTCGGCCTCCTTTGCTGCTATATGGTCTGTATCCGTCCGTCAGTCCTGGGGCAGGTTCTCCTGTCCCTGGTCCGCCGGCTGCTCCTGGGGCTGGGCGGCGGCCTCAGGCTGAACCTCCGGCTCCGCCGGCTCGTCATCCTCTGTGGCCTTCAGCTGGGCAATGCGGTCGTTGTTGGTCTCAATGGCGGCGCGGGCAGCGGTAATCTTCTCGCAGGCGGCGGCGTATCCGCCCTCAGGCGCGGTACCCTTCTCTGCATAGTACAGCTTGCCAATCTCAATATAGGCCTTCTTAATGGCATCTTCTTCCGCCATGTTGGACACCTTCAGCTTGGCAATCTCCGCCAGGCGCTTGGACTGGGCGACGCCTGCCTGGGCCAAATCCGCGGCTTTATCCTTCAGCACGTCTAAAATTTCCTTCGCCATAGGTTGACAACCTCCTTATTCCTTACGGGTTTCCCCTTTGATGGGCCTATTCTATCCTATTTTCCCGCTGTGCGCAAGCATCCCCCGTCGGATTTAATAGGATTTTTAGCTTTGCTCCATCAGCCTTTAAGATTTTTCCGGGCCAGACCGTTATACCTTGAAATTCACCGAGGTGTCGCCCTGCTCATCCTGGCCGAATTCATAGTCCTTGCCGGGCAGAACCGCATTCAGCGCGATGCCCGCAATGGCGGCCACCGCCAGGCCGGACAGACTCACATCAATGGTGCCCAGAGAGAAGGTCACCGCGCCGGAGTAATTGACGCCGATGGCCAGCACCATGATGATGGCGGCGATGATCACATTGCGGCTGTTGGTGAAGTCCACCTGGTTTTCCACCACGTTGCGTACGCCCACGGCGGAAATCATGCCGTAGAGCACCATGGACACACCGCCCATGGTGGCGGTGGGCATGGCGGACACCAGGGCCGCAAACTTGGGGGAGAAGGACAGCAGAATGGCCAGCCCGGCTGCAATTCGGATGACCTTGGGGTCATAGACCCGGGACAGGGCCAGCACACCGGTATTTTCGCCGTAAGTGGTGTTGGCCGGGGCCCCGAAGAGGGCGGCCAGGGAAGTGGCCAGTCCGTCGCCCAGCAGAGTGCGGTGCAGGCCGGGGTCCTGGAGATAGTTGCGCTCGCAGGTGGAGGAGATGGCGCAGATGCCGCCGATGTGCTCCACCATGGTGGCCAGGGCCAGCGGCATGATGGTTACCGCCGAGGTGAGCAGCATACCGGAATCCAGTCCGGGCCGGCTGAACAGTCCGAACAAGGTATCTTCAAAGCGGAAGGGCAGGCCGATCCAGGGGGCATCCAGCAGGGCCTGGACCTTTGCCGGATCCATCACCTCCATGCCGGTAGCCTGACAGATGGCAGCCACACCATAGGAGCCCACCACACCCAGCAGGATCGGGATAATTTTTACCATACCCTTGCCCCAGATGTTGCACCCCACCACAATGGCAATGGCGATAATGGCGATGGCCCAGTTGGAGCGGCAGTTGGTAATGGCGGTGGAGGACAGGGTCAGGCCGATACAGATGATGATAGGTCCGGTGACAATAGGGGGAAAGTAGCGCATCACCGCCTTGGTGCCGAAAATCTTGAACAGGGCGGCCAGCACCACGTATAAAAGGCCCGCCAGCACCACGCCGAAGCAGGCATAGGGGAGCATCTGCGTATTGGAGGACAGGCTCCCATCCTCGTTGGTGATCATGGGGGCGATGGCCTGATAGCCGCCGATAAAAGCGAAGGAGGACCCCAGGAAGGCCGGGACCTTCCATTTGGTCAGAAAGTGAAACAGCAGGGTGCCCAGACCGGCAAAGAGCAGCGTGGCGGAGACGGACAGGCCGGTGAGGGCGGGCACCAGCACCGTGGCGCCGAACATGGCGAACATGTGCTGGGCCCCCAAAACAAACATTTTGGGCCGCCCCAGCTGCCGGGCGTCATAGATACCTTGGTTTGGATTCATGATCATTTCTCCCTTCTCTGATTCCGATGCACACAAAAAAAGACAATCATTCCGTGATTGTCCAGGACAAAAAATGAGCGCGGGGGGCTTTTTCTGCAGGAACATGGGACTGCTGCCTGGCCATGAACGCTCCCCCTTTGCTTCACGCTTGTTTTATTGTAGCAGACCGTGGAGAAAAGCGCAAGGAAAATCGAAATTCCCCAGGAAAAAATACCCTTTCAGGAAAAGTCCCCGGCGCTGCGCTGCCGGCTTTGGGGGAAGCCGTCTCTTTTGGTTGACTTTCCGGGGAAAACTGGATAAACTAGTACTGCTTTTCCCGGAGACCCAAGGGCTCCCATGAGAAAGAGAACGCGTAAGGAGCGATTGTCAATGAAAAAGCCGTTTGTCAGCCTGGAGCAGCTCCAGGAAATTGTACAGCACTACCCCACTCCCTTTCATCTCTACGACGAGAAGGGCATCCGGGAAAACGCCCGGGCCCTGTACCGGGCCTTCTCCTGGAATCCCGGCTTTCGGGAGTTCTTTGCCGTAAAGGCCACCCCCAATCCCCAGATCCTGAAAATTCTGAAGGAGGAGGGCTGCGGCGTGGACTGCTCCTCCCTGTGTGAGCTGATGATGTCCAACCGCTGCGGCTTCCGCGGGGACGAGATCATGTTCTCCTCCAACGACACCCCCGCCGAGGAATTTGCCCTGGCCGCCAAGCTGGGGGCCACCATCAACCTGGATGATATCAGCCATATCGACTTTCTGAAGGATACTATTGGTTATATCCCAAAGAAGATCTCCTGCCGGTATAATCCCGGCGGCACCTTCACCCTGGGCGAGAGCGAGGAGGGCTTCCAGGTAATGGACAACCCCGGCGACGCCAAATACGGCATGACCCGCACCCAGATAGCCCAGGCCTTCCGCCGGCTGAAGGAGCTGGGGGCCGAGGAGTTCGGCATTCACGCCTTTCTGGCCTCCAACACCATCTCCAACGACTACTACCCCGCTCTGGCCAAAATTCTCTTCCAGCTGGCCGTGGAGCTGAAGGAGGAGACGGGCTGTCACATCACCTTCATCAACCTGTCCGGCGGCGTGGGGGTGCCCTACCGTCCGGAGCAGCCGGCCAATGACATCGCCGTGATCGGCGAGGGGGTGCGCCGGGCCTATGAGGAGGTGCTGGTCCCCGCCGGCATGGGGGACGTGGCCCTGTGCACCGAGCTGGGCCGCTTTATGCTGGCCCCCCACGGCTGCCTGGTCACCCGGGTGCTCCACGAGAAGCATACCTACAAGGACTATATCGGCGTGGACGCCTGCGCCTCCAATCTGATGCGCCCCGCCATGTATGGGGCCTATCACCACATTACGGTGATGGGGAAGGAGGACCAGCCCTGCGACCACACATACGATGTCACCGGCGCCCTGTGCGAGAACAACGACAAGTTTGCCGTGGACCGGATGCTGCCCAAAATTGACATCGGCGACCTGCTGGTCATCCACGACACCGGCGCCCACGGCCACGCCATGGGTTATCAGTATAACGGCCGTCTGCGCTCGGCGGAGATCCTCCTTCGGCAGGACGGCTCCACCCGCCTGATCCGGCGGGCTGAAACGCCGGAGGACTATTTCGCCACCGCTGTCTGGGATTGAGGCAGACTGCTCAAGCCAATTCTTTCGGCAGTTTTCCCCCTTGCCGCTATGCGCCGAAGCGCCGCGGAACACCCGCGGCGCTTCACCCTGTCCGCACCTGATATCCCCGCCGTTTCGGCTTAGTGCGCGACTTTTTTTAAACTTCTATCGCTGAGGTGATTCCTTTGAACGCAATGGCCCAGCTGGCCGTTATTTTCGGCCTGTGTCTGGTGTCGGAGGGCATTTCCGCCCTGCTGCCCTTCCCCTTTCCCGCCAGCGTCATCAGCCTGCTGCTGCTTTTGGCGCTGCTGCTCTCCGGCGTGCTGAAGGCCCGCCACATTCAGACGGTGTCCAATTTCCTTCTTGCCAACATGGCCTTTTTCTTTATCCCCTCCTTTGTGGAGACCATGGAGCACGGGGCGCTGCTGCTCAGCCAGGCCCTCCCCCTGCTGGTTATCGTAGGACTGACCACGCCCCTGATCTATCTTGTAACCGGCTGGACGGTACAGCTGATTATGCTCCGCCGCCGGAAAGGAGGGAAGCCCCATGATTGACGCGGTCCTCTCCTCCCCCTTCTTCGGCCTGAGCCTCTCCGCCGCCGCGTGGTGTGTCGGGCTGTGGCTTCAAAAAAAGACGCGCTGGGTGCTGTGCAATCCGCTGGTCATCGCGGGCGTGCTGATTATTGCGGTGCTGGCCGTCTTCCGCATCCCGCTGGAGGACTACTGCGCCGGCAGTGATATGATCAAACTGCTGCTGGGGCCGGTGACGGCGGTTCTGGCCCTGAACATCTATAACCAGCGCCAGGTGCTGCGGGACTACTTTGTCCCTGTCCTGGCGGGCTGTCTGGCCGGAAGCATCGCCAGTCTGCTCAGCGTGCTGGCCCTGTGCCGCCTCTTTCAGCTGGAGGGGATCCTTACATCCTCCCTGCTGCCCAAAAGCGTCACCACCGCCATCGCCCTGGGCATCGCGGAGAGCCGGGGCGGCATTCCGGGGATTGCGGCGGGGGCAGTGGCTCTGGCCGGCATCGTGGGCGCTGTCTTTGCCCCCTTGTTTGCCAAATGGTTCCGCATCTCCAACCCGGTGGCCGAGGGCGTGGCCATTGGCGCGTGCAGCCATGCCCTGGGCACCACCAAGGCCATGGAGATCGGCCCGCTTCAGGGGGCTATGAGTTCCATCTCCCTGTGCGTATGCGGCATTCTCACCTCGTTCCTGGTGCTGTTCCTGCCCTGAACACGGCGGCAGAGGCCTTGACGCTGCGCTTCCGATACCAAAAACGCGGACCCCGTCTCCGGGGTCCGCGTTTTTCATCTGCATTATTTGCGGCTGCTGAAAATCTTGGTCAGAATATCCCAGTCGTCGTCGCTGACGGGAGAGGTCTTTTCCTCCTCCTTGGGGGCCTCCTCCGCTCTGACAGGCGAAGCAGCGCTGCTCCGGCCGGAAGCGGCGGCCGTCCGGCCCGCCTCCCGGGCGGGCGCCGCGGCGGACTGGGCCTCCTCAAAGCCGGTGGCAATCACCGTCACGCGGATCTCGTCCTCCAGCGTCTCGTCAAAGGCGGCGCCGAAGATGATGTTGGCGTCGGGATGGGCGGCCTCCTGCACCAGATTGGCGGCGGTCTCCACCTCCTCCAGACCGATGTCCATGGAGCCGGTGACATTGATCAGCACGCCCTTGGCGCCGTTGATGGAGGTCTCCAGCAGGGGGCTGGAGATGGCCATCTTGGCGGCCTCCTCCGCCTTGTTCTTGCCGGCGGCCCGGCCCACGCCCATGTGGGCCCGACCGGCGTCCTTCATGACAGCGGACACGTCGGCAAAGTCCAGGTTGATAAAGCCGGTGTTCTTAATCAGGTCAGAGATGGACTGGACGGCCTGCTGCAGCACGTCGTCGGCAATCTCAAAGGCGTTGACCATGGTGATCTTCTGGTCGGTGGCCAGCTTCAGCCGCTCGTTGGGGATGATGACCAGGGAGTCCACCTTGTTGCGCAGCTCGGCAATGCCCCCCTCGGCCTGCTTCATGCGGCGCATGCCCTCAAAGCGGAAGGGCTTGGTGACCACGCCCACGGTGAGGACGCCCAGCTCCTTGGCAATGTCGGCCACAATGGGGGCCGCGCCGGTGCCCGTGCCGCCGCCCATGCCGGCGGTGATGAACACCATGTCCGCGTCCTCCAGGGCCTTGGAGATCTGGGTGCGGTTCTCCTCGGCGGACTTGCGCCCCACCTCCGGATCGGAGCCGGCCCCCTGCCCGTTGGTCAGCTTCTCGCCAATCTGAATCTTGAACGTCGCGCTGGACACCGCCAGCGCCTGCTTATCCGTGTTGACGGCGATGAAATCCACGCCCTTGGTACCCGTTTTTACCATGCGGTTCACCACGTTGTTTCCGCCGCCGCCCACGCCGATTACCTTGATGTTTACCACGCTGTCAGGACCCATATCCAATCCGAAGGCCATTGCTCGCTTCCTCCTATGTAAAAGTGGAACCTTCCCCAAAACAAGGTATTGTGGGGGAAGTTCCGTTGTAAAGTCAATATTTTGTTATATTGTAGCGCTGTTTTCCCGGCAGGTCAAGAGAAATTCTTGCATCCGACCAAAGATTCCACAAATTCCCCTCAATCGGGTGAAAATACCACGTCATACTGCTCCTGGGTCAGATCCATTGTGCCGGAAGACTGCTCCCCATATTTTTCCGTATTGTCCTCCACCACGGTCTGGAGCAGGCCTAAATTATAGGAAAAATCCTCGTTCAGGGGCATCTTCACGTTATACCGGCCCAGATAACGCAGCTGGATCTGGGTGTCCCCCAGCTCCACGGAGGACACGTCGGAGAGCATCCCCCGCTCCTCCAGGGCCGGCAGAAGCCCCAGCAGGGCCTCCAGCTTGAACTGCTCTTCCTGCGGGACCGCCAGCATGGTTCCCGCCTGGGGCATCAGGGCGGTCAGGCCGGAGACCTCCATGGCCGTGCTGTCCGCCGGCGCGGGCTCCAGCAGCTTTCCGCCCACGCTGATCAGCCAGGCCTCCTGCGCGGCGGACTGCTCCTGCTGCTCCCCGCCCGCTTCCTGGTCTTCCCCCTCCCCGGCGGACGTTGTCCCGCCGCCTGAGGCGGGCAGAATCTGCGCCGCCGCGCTCCACTCCGACACGGTGATCAAAATGGTGTTGGGCAGGCTGCGGCGGATATTCACATCCTCGATATAGGGCAGGGACTGCCGCACCTGATCGTAGATTTCATATTTGTTCATGTGAAACAGGTTGTCGCCCAGCTCGATTCCCGTGGCGGCCACCACCTCCTCCTGGGTGTAGCGGCTGTTTCCCGTTACCACCACCGATTCCACCCGGAAGAAAACCGTGGCCCCCATGGTCAGAGCCACCACCACCCCGCCGATGCACAGCAGCTTGAACAGAAAGCCCAGCCGGCTTCTGCCGCGTCTGCGTCTGTGGTTTTTCCTTGCTGATGCCATGGCGTTCCTCTGCCTCGTTTCCTCAGTTTCAGCCGGCGGGGAGCTCCTGAATCCGGGCGCCCAGAGCTGTCAGACAGCGGGGCAGCTCCTCATATCCCCGGCGGATATGCCGCAGGCCGGAGACCCGGGTCACTCCTTCCGCCCCCAGGGCGGCCACAACCAGGGCGGCCCCGCCCCGCAGGTCGGTGCTTTTCACACTGGCCCCGTGCAGCCGTCCCCTGCCGGTGACCACCGCCACCCGGCCGTCGGCCTGGATGTCCGCCCCCATGCGGCGCAGCTCATCCACGTGGTGGTACCGGCTGGCAAACATGTTTTCCACAAACATGGTGGTGCCGGTCCCCCCCGCCAAGGCCGCCATCAAAATGGCCTGCGCGTCGGTGGGAAAGCCGGGATAGGGGGCCGTGCGCACCGGCGCAATCCCGCCCAGCGGGGTATGGCACTCCGCCGCAATCCGGCCCGGCTGTGTCCAAAGGGTGCATCCCGCCTGCTCCAGGCAGGAGAGCACCGCGGTGAGCGTGTCGGGCTCCGCTCCGGTCAGCTCAATCCGGCCGCCCGCGGCGCCCGCCGCGCATAAGTACGTGGCGGCGGCAATCCGATCCCCCATCACCCGGTATTCCGCAGGATGCAGGGGCCGTCCGCCCTGAATGGTGATGACCGAGCTGCCCGCGCCGGACACCTGGGCGCCCATGGCGCGCAGGAAGCCCTGAAGATCCACAATTTCCGGCTCCCGGGCCGCCCCCACCAGAGTGGTCAGCCCGTCGCAGCCGCAGGCGGCCAGCATCACGTTCTCCGTGGCCCCCACGCTGGGCATGGACAGGCACAGCAGCCGTCCCCGCAGGCCCTCCGGCCCGCTGCGGCAGCACAGGCACCCCTGCTCCTCCCGAATCTCCGCCCCCAGATCCCGCAGCGCGGCCAGGTGCAGATCGATGGGACGGGGCCCCAGCTCGCAGCCGCCGGGGTAGCACAGCTCCGCCTCTCCCGTCCGGGCCAGCAGGGCCCCCAGAAAGATGACCGAGGAGCGCATCTCCCGCATCAGGCGTTCCGGGATCCCGCTGCCTGTCAGGGCGGATGCGTCAACGGTGACGGTGTCCTCCTCCCGCTTGGTCCGGCACCCCAGCAGCTCCAAAATGTCCAAGGTGGCCGATACGTCGGACAGTTGGGGGCAGTTGTGCAGGACGCTCTGTCCCGGGGCCAGCAGCGCGGCGGCCAGAATGGGCAGCACGCTGTTCTTGGCCCCCTGGACGGTCAGGCTCCCCTCCAGGGGCCGTCCGCCCAAAATTTCATAACAACTCATGGGATAGCCTCCAAATCCTTATGATTCAGGCCATCCTATGCCAAGCGCCGAGCCGTCGTGAGCAGCAAGCCTGGACCGGAGCGAGGGAGGCAGACCAAGCGCCGCTCCGGCGGCGCTGTCTGCGTCCCAAGACGCAGGGAAGGCGAGCGCCGCGAACAGGCGAGGCGTGCCGCCGCCAAGCGCCGAGCCGTCGTGAGCAGTGAGCCTGGACCGGAGCGAGGGAAGCAGACCAAGCGCCGCTCCGGCGGCGCTGTCTGCGTCCCAAGACGCAGGGAAGGCGAGCGCCGCGAACAGGCGAGGCGTGCCGCCGCCAAGCGCCGAGCCGTCGTGAGCAGCGAGCCTGGACCGGAGCGCGGGAGTCAGACCGGGCTCTGCTCACTTTTTGCTGATCTCCATCAGCGTCTCATAAATCTTTTCCGCCGCGTCGGGCACTGCCATGGACTGGAGGGCGCGCACCATGGCGTCCCGCCGGTCCCGCTCCCGCAGCAGCAGCATGGCGGTATCATAAAGGGTATTCTCCACACAGTCCTGTTCCCGCAGCAACACCGCCGCCCCCTGGTCGGACAGCACCCGGGCGTTTTTCTCCTGGTGGTTGGCGGTTACATTGGGGGAGGGCACCAGCACGGCTGGCTTGGCAATGGCGGTGAGCTCGGAGATGGTGGAGGCCCCCGCCCGGCACAAAACCAGGTCGGCCGCCGCCATCACCAGGGGCATGTCGTAGATATATTCCCGCACCTCCACACCGTTGTCCCCCAGCTTCAGGCCCCGGCGCAGAAGCTCCTCCTGCATCCAGGGATAGTCCCGGCCCGCGCCGTGGATGTGGCGCACAGGGGCCCCCTCATAGCACTCCTTGGCGATAAAGTCCACCATCTTCTGGTTCATCACCTCGGCCCCCAGAGAGCCCCAGTAGGACAGCAGCAGCGGCCGCTCGTCGTCAAAGCCCAGCTTCTCCCTTGCCTCCCGGCGGGTATAGCGGAAGAAGTCCGCCCGCACCGGCGTGCCGGTCACCACCACCTTCTCCGGGTGATCGTAGTGGGCGCGGCTGTCCTCAAAGCCCACCATCACCCGATCCACCACCCGGGACAGGGCCTTGGTGGTCAGACCGGGGACTGCATTGGACTCGTGGACCGCGGTGGGGATCCCCCGCCGGGCGGCCTCGCTGACCACGGGGAAGGAGGCATATCCCCCCGTCCCCACCACCAGGTCAGGCTTGAACTCGTCCAGAATGGCCCGGGACTGCTTTTTGGAGCGCTGCATATTGACCAGCGTCCCCAGGTTGTGGGCCACGTCCGCCGGGGCGAAGGAGCGGCGGAAATTGGTGATGGTGACGGAGCGAATCTGATAGCCCTCCTTGGGCACCAGCTTGTTCTCCATGCCCCCGTCTGCCCCTACAAACAAAATGCGGCAGCCGGGGTGCTTTTCCTGAAAGATATGGGCCAGCGCCACCGCCGGATTGACGTGTCCGGCGGTGCCGCCGCAGGTAAACAGGATATTCATCGAAACCACCTCGTCTGTGTGGAATTCTGAATCGGGACGGCGGGAGTGCCGGCTTTTCCAAGGCGCGCCTGGAAACTGGTTTTGGCCTGTCAGCCGGATCGGGCGCCGCAGCTCCCAATTTCGAATCAATGTGTCAGTCTTTCTTTGGCGCCGGTATCTGCCGGGAGATGCTCAGCACAATGCCCATCTCCGCCAGATGAATCATCAGGGCCGTCCCTCCGTAGCTGAAGAAGGGCAGAGAGATGCCCGTATTGGGAATCAGGTTGGTGACCACCCCGATATTTAAAAACACCTGGGTCGCCAGCAGCGTAATGATACCCACAATGGTCAGGGTTCCAAACTTATCCCGGGCGTGGAGGGCCAGCCAGTATCCCCGCAGAATCAGCAGGGCGAAGAGGATCAGCACAATGGCCCCGCCCACAAAGCCCAGCTCCTCCACCACAATGGGAAACACGAAGTCGTTTTCCGGCTCCGGGATGTACAAAAACTTCTGGCGGCTCTTGCCCAGGCCCAGGCCCAGCAGGCCCCCGGAGCCGATGGCCAGCAGGGACTGGATGGTCTGATAGCCCAGGCCCTGGGGATCCTCCCAGGGGTTGATCCACAGCTTGATGCGGTTTGTCATATAGTCGGTGGCAAAGATAATCAGGGCCAGAGCCCCCACCGCCAGGGAACCCACGCCCACAAACCACCCCAGATGGATGCCGGCGGCAAACAGCACGGCCCCGGCCCCCACCATAATCAGGATGGTACCCGACATGTGGGGCTCCAGCACCACCAGTCCCAGCACAATGCCCAGCACCAGGCCATAGGGCACCAGCTCCAGAAAGCCGATGTGCTCCAGCCGGTTCAGGGTGCGGCCGGTCAGGGTGCGCTTGGTAAACTTCCGGTGCTTCTCTGTATCCCGCTTGGACAGCCGGGCGGCAAAGAAGATAATCACCGCCACCTTTGCAATCTCCGAGGGCTGATAGGTGGGGCCGGCCACCAGGAACATGTTCAGCCAGCGCTGGGCTCCGTTGATATTGACGCCCAGCGGCGTCAGCACCAGCACCAGCAGGCCGATGGAGCCCACCAGCAGCGGCATGGAGAGGACGCGGAAGGTCTGGTAATTGATTTTGGAGACCAGAAGCATAATCACAACCCCGGCCCCCGCAAAGAGCGCCTGGCGCTGGATATAGTAGAGGGGGGAGCTGACCGTCGGGTCATAGTAGGCCGAGGCGTAGGAGGCGGAGAACACCATAATCAGCCCAATGCCCATCAGCAGCATGGTCAGCATCAAAAAGGGCAGGTCCAACGGGCCCCGGGCCAGCTGCTCCTCCATGGTCAAATCGCGTTTGGGTTTTCGGGCCAATTGGGATCCCACCTTTCAAGGCCGCAGAGAATCGCACAAAACCGCACCCGGACGCCGGGCAGGCAGCCAGCTGCGACGTTCCTCCCGGCTGCGCGCGCTCACACGGGGTAGCGGTTCATAACCCCCAGGAAGGCCAGCAGGCACAGCAGCAGCGTGGCGCCGGAAAAGACACAGAACAGCTTGGTCTCGCTCCATCCCCCCATCTCCAGGTGGTGATGCAGGGGAGCCATGCGGAAAAAGCGTTTGCCGTGGGTCTTTTTGAAGTAGACCACCTGAATGATGTCGGACAGGACCTCCAGCACATACACCAGCCCCACCACGGGGATGATCAGGGGGATATCCAGGGCAAAGGCCAGACCGCACACCATCCCCCCCAAAAACAGGGATCCGGTGTCGCCCATGAACACCTTCGCCGGGTGAAAATTGTAGATCAGGAAGGCGGACAGCCCCCCCGCCAGCGCAGCGGCCAGCAGTCCCACGTCCTCCCGGCCGTACCAGGCGGCCACCGCCATATAGAAAATCGCAACCGGAATGGTGACCCCCGTGGCCAGGCCGTCAATGCCGTCGGTGAGGTTTACCGCGTTCACGGTGCCCACCATCACAAAGGCGGCAAACACCATAAAGACAATCCAGGGGATCCCCACCAGCTCCACATTGAGGAAGGGAATGTACAGATCCGCTGTCAGATAGCCCTCCCGCCGCAGCAGCAGGGTAAACAAAATGGCCGCCGCCAGCTGGAGCAAAAACTTCTGGGGGGCGGTCAGCCCCTCGTTGGCCCGGTGGCGCAGCTTTTGAAAATCGTCAATCAGACCAATCACGCCGAACACCAGGGCGAACAGGAATACATAGAGGTGGGTGCGGTTTCCCCTGCTGAACTGCTCCCAGCCCGCTGTCATCATGGATACGGCAATGGCCGCAATAAACATCAGGCCGCCCATGGTGGGCGTGCCCTGTTTGGCCATGTGCCAGGTGGGGCCGTCCTCCCGGATGGACTGCCCCGCCTTCAGGCGCCGCAGCACCGGAATCAGAATCTGACCTATAATGGCGGCCACGCCGAAGGCCACAATGAAGCTGAGGATATATGTCATTTGGGAAACCTCCCTGCTCTCTTTCTCTCGTATAATGCCGCCGGCCGGCATACGCCGAGGCGTTGGCATATTATTATACTACGCCGGCGGGCACATTTCCAGTCCTATCTTGTCGGCTTTCCTGTCGGAACCAGTCGGCTACAATTTCCCGCTCGTCCATAGGATACTGCACGCCGTCGATCTCCTGATAGGTCTCGTGCCCCTTTCCGGCCAGCACAATCACATCCCCCGGCTGGCCCTGGGCCAGCGCCCAGCCAATGGCCCTGCGCCGGTCGGGCTCCACATGAATCCCCTCCCGGCTCTCTCCCATTCCGGCCAGAATATCGGAAATGATGGCCTCGGGCCGCTCCGTGCGGGGGTTGTCAGAGGTCACCACCGTCAAATCGGCCAGCTCCCGGGCGACCGCCCCCATAATGGGGCGCTTGGCTCTATCCCGGTCCCCGCCGCATCCGAACAGGCAGATCAGCCGGCCCGCCGTAAAGTCCCGCGCCGTGGTGAGGATATTTTCCAGGGCATTGGGGCTGTGGGCGTAGTCAATCAGGACGGTATAGGCCCGGGGCACCGGCACCACCTCCACCCGGCCCTTCACCCCGTGCACGGTGCGCATCACCCGGGCCATATCCGGCAGCGCCAGTCCCAGGCACAGCCCCGCGGCCAGGGCGGCCAGGGCGTTATAGATGGAAAAGCCGCCGGGAATGGGCAGGTGAATCCGCACCAGCTCCCCCAAAGTCAGGGCCTCGAACTCCACATGGCCGGGAAACAGCCGGATGTTCCGGGCCGTCAAATCGGCCTGAGCCCGGTTTTCCGAATAGGTAAAGGCGGGGCAGGGAATCCGCTTCTCATACCACCGGCCCGCCTCGTCGTCCAGATTCAGCACCGCTCTGCGGCACTGGTCAAACAGCAGGCCTTTGGCCCGGCGGTACGCCTCCATGGTGCGGTGGTAGTCCAGGTGATCCTGGGTCAGGTTGGTGAACACCCCCACAGCAAAGGTCAGCCCGGCGGTCCGGTGCTGCACCAGCGCATGGGAGGATGCCTCCATCACCACATGGGTACACCCTGCGTCCGCCATCCGGCGCAGCAGGGCCTGGAGCTCATAGCTCCCCGGCGTGGTGCGGTGGGCGGGCAGCTCCTCCCCGCCGATCAGGTTCCGGTTTGTGCCGATCAGGCCCACCTTGGTGCCCAGCACCCCCTCCAGCAGCTCCTTGAGCAGCTGGGTGGTGGTTGTCTTCCCGTTGGTGCCGGTGACGGCGGCCAGCGTCATGCGGTCCCCCGGCCGGCCAAACCAGTTGGCGCAGATCAGGGCGTAGGCAAGCCGGGTATCCTCCGCGGTCAGCCACGGTCCCGGCTCCGGCGGCGGCACGCGGCACAGCACCGCCGCCGCCCCCAGCTCCACCGCCTGGCGGATATATTGGTGTCCGTCTGTCTTCTCCCCCGTCAGCGCCGCAAACAGCGCGCCGGGCCTCAGCGTCCGTGTGTCTTCCGAAATAGAAGAAATTTCCATTTCCGGGTCTGCCGCTGTCCCCGTGAGGGGAACTCCTGAGAGCAGGTCTCGCAGTTTCATGGCGTCACCCCTCAAGGGTGCAGTTTTATTCTCTCTAAGCAGAAGCGCGGAGGCGTGCGGAGCAGCGCGGATGGACCGGAGCGAGGGCGAAAAACCGAAGGGTTGCGAAGCGGAGCACAGGGCGGTCCGGAGACCAGCCCGAGCCGCGTAGAACAGGCGTGCAGGGGCGCATACTATGCGCCCGGCGGGCGGCTGATAGCCGCCCCTGCGAAGGGCACAGGTCATTGCGCCCCTTCCCTTCCAAAATCGAAT
>JAHYYS010000053.1 GCA_019424865.1 bacterium | reverse complement strand
TATAGCAAAGGGAGTTTTTTCTTGTTTATCGCCTTAGGCTTTTTTGAACCACTCGTTTAGCGAGTGGTTTTAGGTTACAAAAAGACCGGCTGTACAGCGGGGCTCCCGCTGTACAGCCGGTTTCTTTTTCGTTACCCTTCCCGGGCGACCAACACCCGCAGGCGGCCGCCGGCGGAGTCCGTCTTGTCATACCAGCCGGTGAGGGTGAAATCCCCGCCCTGCACCCGGGCCAGGGTGGACTGGTAGTAGGCGCCGTTCCGGTACTCGTACACCGCCAGGCTGTCCGACAGGGTGTAGCTTCGGCTGCCGGCGGAAAACTGATTGCCGCTGACCTCTCCCGTTCCGGCGGACTGAAGGGCCGAGAGCCGGTCGGGCTGCTCCGCCGTCCCCTTCAGACAGACGGGGCCCCGCTCCACGGGGTAGCGGGTGGTGGTCTGGGGGATGACGCCTGTGACGCCGTCCACCTGGAATTCATAGGTATAATAGGTGCTGAACTCCCCGGCGGGGGTGCTGGTCAGTTCCGTCAGGATGCCGTACCGGTACATGTCCCCGGTGACATCCTCCAGAATCATCCGGTCAATCTCCCCCGCCCCGTTCAGGCTGTAATAGCGCACGGCGGAGGAGGACAGGCTGACCCCCGCCAGCCGGCTGGGGTAGACCCGCACGCCATAGGCGTCGCTCACGTCCAGAATCTCCGCGTCGGCGGCAAAGGGATGGCCGTCTACCTGACTTCCGTCCGCGCTCACCCGCCCCGAGAGGGAGTCAGAGGACAGGCTGCGCAGGGTGACCTCCCCCTGGTCCGAGGTGCTCACCCGCACCACGCTGCCCTCCTTCAGGCCGGTGGACTGGGTCTGATAGGCATAGCTCTGCCCGTCGGTGGCCAGCAGGGTGACGGTGCGGGCGGCGTACGTGCCCCCCTTCCCGTCGGGATAGGAGGCGTTGGCCACCGAGGTGACCACCCCCACCCGCTCCCCCGAGGCGGCGTTGGGGGCCATAACGGCGGCCACACCGCCGCTGCGGCCCAGCAGCAGGGTCACGGTGTCCCCCAGGCCGTACTCCCCCAGGTCGGACAGGGCATAGGCCGCAGCCGACGTCTCAATGGGGCAGGTACGGCCGGCCACCGTCACGGAGGTGGGGCTGGAGGCGGAGGGCTCCAGGGCCTGGATGGTCCCGGTCACCTTGTCGGAGAAGGCCCACAGGGTCCGCATCCCCGCATTCCAGTACACCACGTCATACTCCTGAATGGCGCTCAGGCTGGCGGCGCCGCCGTTGCGGTACACCGCCGCCCCGTCCGCGGCAAAGGGCAGGCTGCTGCGCCAGTTCCCCTGGGCCACCACGGGGCCCTCCATGGCGTCGTTCACCAGGGACACCAGGTCGATTTCCCCCGCGCTGTTCAGGCTGTGGCCCAGGGCGGTCAGATAGGGGGTGCCCGCCTTATTCCTGGCGGTCATCAGGTTGTAAAACAGATACATGGCGTCCTGCCGGGTGAGCAGGTCGCCGGCGGCGGAGGCGGTCACCCCCCGGTCCAGCCGCAGGCTGCGGTACATGGCCAGCTGTCCGGTGGGATAGGCGCCGGTGAAGTCCCCCGGGCCGTAGTCCAGCAGCTGGAGCACGATGGTGGCCCCCTCGGCCAGGGTGATGTGATTGCCGGGGCGGAAGGTCCCGTCGGTATAGCCGGAGATCAGGCCGTCGGCCACCGCGGCCTCCACATAGCCGGAGGCCCAGTGGTTCCAGGGCACATCGGGATAGGGGGAGGTGGCGGCCTGTCCCACCTGGTCCCCGCCCGGGGTGGCCTTGACCGCCATGGTGACAAATTCCGCCCGGGTCACCCGATTGGATAGATTCATGTTCCCGTTCTGGTCCCCGGCCATGATGCCCAGGGCCTGGACCACCTGGGTGGCCTCGGCCACCGGGACAGGGGCGGCGGAGGCCGCCAGCGCGGGCGCCGCCAGGGTGCAGGACAGACAGGCCGCCAGCAGAGTAGTCAGAATACGCTTTTTCATATTTGATAAAACTCCTTTGATGGAGAAATTCCGCGGGGCGGGGCTTGCCCCGCCGCCCGGTTTTCTCGTTGTCTTTCACGGCGGGGGCAAGTCCCCGCCCTGCCGCTCAGTCGTAGCGCAGCGCGTCAATGGGGTTGAGCTTGGCGGCCTTGTTGGCGGGCAGATAGCCAAAGAGGACGCCGATGCCCACCGACACGCCAAAGCTGATGGCCACTGTCCCCAGGGTGGGGGTGGCGGAGAAGGTGGCCCCGCCGCCCATCTGGGCGGTGAGCATGCCGCCGATGAGGGAGCCCACCCCCATGGCCACCAGGCAGCCCAGGGCGATGCCCAGCAGGCCCCCGATGGCGGAGGTGGTGCCCGCCTCGATGACGAACTGCCGGCGGATGTCCCGCCGCTTGGCCCCCAGGGACTTTCGGATGCCGATCTCCCGGGTGCGCTCGGTGACGGACACCAGCATGATGTTCATGATGCCGATGCCGCCCACCAGCAGGGACACGGCGGCGATGGCCACCAGCACGCCCATCACCACGCCCATCATGGCGTTGATCAGGTTGGCCTGCTCCTCCATGGTGGTGGTGTAGTAGGCGTATTCATCCCCCTGGAAGCGCTCGTAGAGCATCCCGTCAATCACAGCTTTGGCGGCGGCGGCCGTCTCCCCCGAGGTGCTGGTGAAGATATAGAGCGCCACATACCGGGCCCCCATAATCTCCAGGGCATTCTCATAGGGGATATAGATCTGGTCGTCCGCCCCTCCGGAGGTCATCTCGGTGGTGTTGCTCAGCCGCTCCAGAACGCCCACCACGGTATAGGAGGCACCGTTGATGGACAGGGTCTGTCCCAGGGCCTGTTCGCCGCCCCCGAAGGCCTCCTGGGCCAGATAGGCCCCGATGACGCACACGTTCTGCCGGCGCTCCACGTCCAGATAGGAGAGAAAGCGCCCCTGGGACAGCTTCTGTCCCCCGTCGATGGTGGCCTGGGTGCTGTTGTTGAACATGACCTGGCTGACGCCATAGAGCTGGGTGTCCTCAAATTTGTCATCCCCGTGGCGCAGGGTGGCCTGAAAGCCCACATAGGGGGACACGCCGGTGAGCAGGTCCGGGTGCTCCTCCACCAGCTGATACATGTCCTCCGGGTCCAGATCGGTGGTGGAGCCGTCCCCCCGGCCATAAATTATGGTCTGGATCATGTTGATGCCCAGCTTATCCACCTGCTCGTCAATCATCCCCTGCACCCCGTTGCCCAGGGCCAGGATGATGATGACCGAGGCCACGCCGATGATAATGCCCAGCATGGTCAGCAGCGAGCGCATCTTGCTGGTGGCCAGGGACTTGAGGGCCAGGCGGAAGGATTGTCCGTAATTCATGCCTCCGCCCCCTCCCGCTCCTCGTCGCCGCCGGGCTGCACCACGGCCCGGGGGTCGCGGGCGTCCCCGTCATAGATGATCTTTCCGTCCTGCAGCCGGATAATCCGGTCGGCCTTTACCGCGATGGAGTTGTCGTGGGTGATGAGCACCACGGTGTCCCCCTCCCGGTTGAGCTGTTTCAAAAAGCCCAGCACCTCCCGCCCGGTGCGGGAGTCCAGGGCGCCGGTGGGCTCGTCGGCCAGAATCACCGACGGGCTGCCCGCCAGGGCCCGGGCGATGGACACCCGCTGCTGCTGGCCGCCGGAGAGCTGGCTGGGCAGGTTTTTCTTCTTGTCCGCCAGCCCCACCCGCTCCAGAGAGCGGATGGCCCGCTCCCGCCGCTCCTCCCCGGGCACCCCCGCATAGAGGAGGGGGAGCTCCACGTTCTCCAGCACCGTCAGCTTGGGAATCAGGTTGTACTGCTGGAAGATAAAGCCCAGCATCTTGTTCCGGATTTCCGCCTGCTGGTCGTCGTGCATGGTGGACACATCCACGCCCCCCAGATGGTAGGTGCCGGAGGTGGGGACGTCCAGACAGCCGATGATATTCATGGCGGTGGACTTGCCGGAGCCGGAGGAGCCCACGATGGCCACAAACTCCCCCTGATCAATGGTCAGGCTCACCCCGTCCAGGGCGTGGACCGTCTCGTCCCCCATGGGGTAAATCTTATATACGTCCTTCAGTTCGATGAGGTGTTCCACCGCCCATCAGCCTCCTGACACCGCAGCGGCCGCGCCGCCCAGGCCGGCGGCGGACTGGACGGGCACCAGCACCACGTCCCCCTCCTCCAGTCCGGAGGTAATCTGTACGTATTCCTCGCTGGAGGCCCCCAGGGTGACGGTCCGGCTCTCCGCCCTGGACAGGTCGGCCACCGTCAAGCCGTCGGGGGACAGGGCCCCCTCGCCCGCCACCAGCACGGTGCCGCCGCTGCTGACCGCGGACACCGGCACGGTGAGAGCCCCCGTGACCCGCTCCACCACGATGTCGGTGGACACGTTCATGCCCGGGTTCAAATCGCCGTACTCCGAGAGCAGAATGGTCACCGGATAGGTGGTGAAGCCGTTGGTGGTGGTGCCGTTGATGCTCACCCGGTCCACCGTGCCCAGAAAGGTCTGTCCGGGGATGGCCTCGGCGGTGATCTCCACCTCCTGGCCGGCCTGCACCTGGCCGATCTCCAGCTCGCTGACGTTCATCTCCAGCTTCAGCCGGCTCAGGTCATAGATGACCGCCAGGGCCCCGGCGTCAATGCCCTCCAGCTTGTCGCCGGCCTTGAAGTTCTTTTCAATCACCGTGCCCGAGATGGGGGCGGTGATGATGTAGTTGTCCAGCGCCTCCTGGGCCCGCTGGAGGGAGAGCTGGGCGTTTTCCAGAGAAATCGCCGCGTTCTCCAGGGCGTTCCGGGCGCTCTCGCCGCCCAGTTCCGCCAGCGCGGTGCCGGCGGACACCCGGCTGCCGGCGGTGACGTACACGTCGGTCACCTCGCCGGAGGTCTGGGCCACCACGGTCTGACGGGAATTGGCCTGGAAGGTCCCGCTCCCCGCGCAGGCCGCGCTGCCCACCGTGGCGGTGGCGGTGGTACTCTCGGTCAGGGCGCCGGGGTTCTGCACCCGGATCTGCACCTGGCGCACCAGGGCGCCCCCCGCCCCCACCAGGTCGGCGGAGGCCACCGACTCCACGGTGCCCGGCAGCTGCTCGCCCGTGCCCGAGATGGTCACCAGGGCGCTCTGCCCTGCGGACAGGCCGGCGGCGTCGGAAGACTGGAAGGGCAGGGTCAGCGTCATGGAGGAGGTGTCCATCACGTCGGCAATGGCGGTGCCGGCGGAGACCAGGTCCCCCTTCTGCACGTGGACCTGCTGGACCACGCCGGCGGCGGAGGCGCTGGGCCGCATGCCGGAGGAGAGCTCGTCATAGCTCAGCTGGGCCTGCCGCACGGTCAGCTGGGCCTGCTCCAGGGCGGTCTCCGCATCCCCGGCGTCCAGCCGGTAGAGCAGGTCCCCCTTTTCAATCCAGTCCCCCACCTCGAAGGGGGCCTCCAGAATCTCGCCGGTGACCAGCGAGCGCACGTCATAGGACTCGACGGGGGTCACGGTGCCCGACCCGTCCACCGACACGGTCAGATCCCGGACCTGGGCCGCCTCCGGCAGGTACATCCCCGCCATCAGGGATTGTCCGGCCGCCCCCAGGGGCCGGATCAGAAACCACCAGACGGCCAGGACCACTACCAATAAAATGGCCACGACCTTGATCCACTTTTTCCGCTTCTTCGGCACCTGAAACACAGGCTTTTTCTTCTCCTTGTTCGGCGCCTGGGGCGCCTGCACCGCTGTTTGTGCTGTGTCCATACTCTGCTTCTCCTTTTCAATCTAAAAAAAGGGCGTCTCCCTTTCCATGGGCAGCCCGGAACGCGCCCTGGCCCGTACCGGGCGTGCCGCCCTCCGGGGTGTCCCGTCAGTCAGACTACATTGATTGTAATAAGAAAAACTTAGAACCTCCCAAAGAATTGATGAAAATTTCATTAAATTTGTCCGCCCGCCCTCCCTCCGGCACGCTCTACCCTACACCTTCCCCCAGGGGAAAAGTCAAGGGAATTCCGCCCCCGGAGCTTTTTTCTGCCTCCCTACTCCATATTTTAACTGTATAAGCATAAAATAGCTTATACAGTTTATTTTATCTTACCATATCTGCCTATACAATTCAAGTATCATAAAACTGGTTGGGCGTGAGCGAGATGGACTACTATCAAATTGGACAGCGGATCCGAAGGTTCCGGCGGGCGCAGGGTCTGTCCCAGGAGCAGCTGGCGGAGCAAACCGGCATCTCCGTCACCCACATGAGCCACATTGAGACGGGCAACACCAAGCTGAGCCTGCCGGTGTTCCTCGCCCTGGCCGAGGCGCTGGGGGTGGGGACCGACGAGCTGCTGCGGGATCTCCCCGCCGGACGGGCCGACGCCCTGGAGGAGCTGGCGGGGGTGCTGGACGGCTGCGATGCCCGGCAGGCCCGCATTATCACCGACATCGCCCGGGCGGCCAAGGCGGCGCTGGACAAATACGGCCCCGGGCCGGGGTAGCTGAAAAAAGCGGCGTGTCAAAAAAGCCCTCCTGCAAGGAGTTCCGCCGTCCGCAGACGGCGGAATAAAATGAAATCCAGTCATTTCCAAGGACATGTGCCTGGGAAATGACGCCTCTCACGAAATTTTGGGCGACAATTTCGCAAGAAATCGAGCCTGAAATTTCGTGCGGCCTACTCGAAAAAGTGGCTTGTCAATTTCTATCAATTGACAAGCCACTTTTTCGACAGTCTCAGCGGCGTGTCACTTTTCAAGTGACACGCCGCTTTTTGAGACGGCTTACGTCTCCAGACAGGACGCGATTGCCCAGGCGGCCCCCTCCCGGCTGTTGGGCGGTGCAGTGACCCGGGCGGCTTCCCGGACCGCCCGGGCCGCGTTGCCCATGGCGATGGGGTGTCCTGCCGCCCGGATCATGGCCAGGTCGTTGGCGCTGTCCCCCACGGCGGCGCAGGCCTCCAGGGGGATGCCGTACCACCGGGCCATCCAGGCCAGGGCCGTCCCCTTGTCCGTCCCGGCGGGCACCACCTCAAAATCCCGGTCGCTGGAGGCGGTCAGGGTGACCCCCGGCAGCCGCTCCAGCTCCGCCAGGGGATAGGTCTCCGGATTGCCGTCCCCGTGAATTTTGGTCATGGGCAGCTGCTGTTCCTCCAGATAGGCCAGGGGGTCCTCAACCGTCACGCTGGCCTGATGGAACACCGGAAAGGGGTAGGAGCGCTGAAGGGACCGCCGGGAGAAGGGGTCCAGCAGAATCTGGCTGCCCGCAAAGATCATCAGCTCAATGTCCCGGCCCAGGCACAGGGCCAGGGCCCGCCGGCCCCAGGGCTCCTCCATATCCCGGCGCAGGAGCACCTCCCCCGAGGCGCTGTCGGCCACCGCCGCGCCCCCCAGGGCGGCCACCAGGCCGCAGATGCCCGCCTGCCGGGCAAACCAGAGGGCCTCCTGTATGGAGCGCCCGGTATTCAGCACCACATGGACGCCCCGGGCCTGGGCCCGGGCGACGGCCTGGCGGGACGGCTCGGTAATCCGGCCGGACGGGTCCAGCAGCGTGCCGTCCAGGTCCAGGGCAATCAGCTTGATCATGGCGTATCCTCCTTGTCTCCCCCGTGCATCTGCGCCCTATTATATCGGCCCGGCGGGCAAAACACAACGGGCATCCGGAACGAAAGGTCCCGGATGCCCGCAGGCTTCTTTGTCACATCAGCCAAGGCCCAGCAGCACGCCCACGGTGTGGACCAGCAGGGACACCACATAGGCGCAGCCAAGCTGCCAGGCGATGGAGAACCAGGCCCACTTGGGGCTGTTCATCTCTTTAAACAGGGTGGAAACCGCCGCCACGCAGGGGACGTACAGCAGGATAAACACCAGCATGGAGAAGGCGGACAGGGGGGTGAAGCCCGCCATGGCCGCGGCCACCTCGCTGCCGCCGGCCATGAGGGAGAAGCCGTAAAACATGGACAGGGAGGAGACCACCATCTCCTTGGCAATCAGTCCGGTGAGCAGGGCCACCGCGGCCTGCCAGAAGCCGAAGCCCAGGGGGGCGAACACCGGGGCAATCCACCCGCCGATCGTCCCCAGCATGGACTGGGAGGCGTCCTCCACCATGTGCAGGGAGAAGTCGAAGGACTGCAGCAGCCACAGCACCATGGACATCAGCAGGATCAGGGTGCCCGCCTTCACCAGGAAGCCCCTCACCTTCTGCCACACATGGGTCATCATATTGCCCAGGGAGGGCAGGCGATAGGGGGGCAGCTCCAGCACAAAGGGGGCCGGCTCCCCGGCGAACAGGGTGCGCTTGAAGAACAGGCCGGACAGCACGCCCACCACCATTCCGATGATATACAGGCTGAACACCACCAGACCCGCCCAGGGGCCAAAGAAGGCCGCGGAAATCAGGCCGTAGACCGGCAGTTTGGCCGAGCAGGACATAAAGGGCACCAGCAGGATGGTCATGCGCCGGTCCTTTTCGTTTTCCATGGTGCGGGCCCCCATAATGGCGGGCACCGAGCAGCCAAAGCCCATGAGCATGGGGATAAAGGCCTTGCCGCTCAGGCCGAAGCGGCGCAGCAGCCGGTCCATGATGAAGGCGGCCCGGGACATATAGCCCGAGTCCTCCAGGAAGGACAGGAAGAAGAACAGCAGGGCAATCTGGGGCAGGAAGGTGAGCACGCCGCCCACGCCGGCCACGATGCCGTCGCACACCAGGGACACCAGCACCTGGGACACCCCGATGCCGGTCAGGAACCGGGCCAGGAAGCTGCCCAGGGCGTCGATGCCCGCGCCCACCAGATCGGACAGCCAGGACCCGAAGGGGCCGAAGGTAATGACAAACATCACCAGCATGGTGCACAAAAACAGGGGGATGGCGAAAATGCGGTGGGTGACCACCTTGTCAATCTTCTCGCTGAGGGTCAGCTCCCCCGCCCGCCGGCCCTTCACCACAGCGGCGGACACCACGCGCTCGATGTACTGATAGCGGCTGTCGGCAATCAGGGTCTCCCGGTCGCCCAGGTCGCTGGCGCTCTCATACTCCGCAATAATGGCCTCCAGCCTTTTCTCCACCTCCGGGGGCAGGGCCAGGGCCCTGGCCACAATTTCGTCCCCCTCCAGCAGCTTGATGGCCGCCCAGTGGGCGGGCAGGCGGGCGGCATAGGCGTAGTCGTGGATCAGCTCCCCCATGCGGTGGTGGATGTCGTGGGTATAGTCGTCATACAGGTCGTCGGGCTCCACGGTGCAGCCCAGGTGCATCTGCCGGTGGGCGGTGTGGAGCAGCTCCTCCAGCCCCTCCCCCGTGCGGGCGGTAATGGGCACCACCGGGATGCCCAGCTCCCGGGAGAGCTTCTGCACGTCAATGCGGTCCCCCCGGGCGGCTATCTCGTCCATAAAGTTCAGGGCCACCACCGTGGGCCGCTCCAGCTCCAGCAGCTGCACGGTCAGGTACAGGTTGCGCTCCAGGTTGGTGGCGTCCACAATGTCGATGATGCAGTCGGGCTGCTCCTCGATGATATAGTTCCGGGAGACAATCTCCTCCATGGAGTAGGGGGAGAGGGAATAGATGCCGGGCAGATCCACCACGGTGAGGTCCTTGTCCCCCAGGCGGGCGGTGCCCTCCTTTTTCTCCACCGTCACCCCCGGCCAGTTGCCCACATACTGGTTGGAGCCGGTGAGGGCATTGAACAGGGTGGTCTTGCCGCAGTTCGGGTTGCCCGCCAGGGCAATCCGCATGGGCCGGCTGTCGTGGGCGGAGGGGTCATAGCTCCCGCCGTGGGCCTCCAGCTCGTGCTCGTGGTCCCGCAGCTGCCGCCGGGCCGTCTCCGGATCCGCGGCCCGGGCCCGCCCGGGGGCCTGAGCCGTCCGCCGGGGCTCCCCCATCACAATCTGCTCCGCGTCGGCCCGGCGCAGGGACAGCTCATATCCCCGCAGGGACACCTCCAGCGGGTCCCCCAGCGGGGCCACCTTGGTCACCTTCACCTGGGTGCCCGGGGTCAGGCCCATGTCCACCAGCCGGCGCTTCACCGCCCCGGACTGGTTGCCCACGGACAAAATGGTCCCACTCTGGCCCGGCGTCAGGTCATTCAGCGTCTTTTGCTTGCCGTTCTTTTCTTCCATGTGTGTGCGCTCCCCTGTTGTCTGGTTCTAACTCTATTTATTGTAATCATCTGTCCTGTCTTTTTCAAGTACTTTTGTCCGATTCGGCAGGTTTCCCGCCCCGTCCCCGCCTCCGGGGACACAGAAATCCGGCCCCCGCACCAATCGGTGCGGGGGCCGGACCTGCGTCGGGCTGTTTTGTTCAGGCGGGAAGGGATCCCAAATAAAAGGGACCGTCGTAGGTATCCGCATCGGTCCGCCCCTGTACAACCACCTGCGTCCCGTATCCGGTCAGGAGCGACAGCGTTTCGTCCATGGACACCTGTATTTCCTGAAAATCTGCGGTCTCCCCGCGGAATCTGTATATCGCGGGGCCGCCCTTTTGGGACAGGATGTAAAGGCTGTCCGCATCGGGCGCCGCCTCGGTCAAAAAGCTGTATCCGCCGGGAATGGACTGATAAAACGCCGGGTCAATCTCCTTCACGGCGCCGTCCGCCGCCCCCAGCAGGTAAATCCGCCCGTTCAGGGTGCGCAGCATCAGATAATCTCCGACTTTCTCCATCTGCATCACAGTATCCTCGCCGGAGCCGTCTGCGCCGGTTTCCAGCAGCCCGGAGAGATCCACGGCGCTGCTGTCCGTTTCGCCGTCGGGCGTGCAGCGCAGAATCCTGTACGTCCAGCCTTCCGGGCGCTTTTCTTCTTCCAGAACGTATAGGAACTCGCCGTCCGTGTCCATACACGAAAGGATCGCTCCCGTATCGGAAGAAAATACCCGTTCGGCAACCACCGTTCTGTCCCCGCCGTCGGGGGAGAGCACCTCCATGCGGTACGCCCGGTCCGCCTCTTGGTCCGATGTGACGCTCAGCAGGACCAGCTGATCCCCAAATCGGTTCAGTCGGGGGAAGAACGTGCCGCTGTCCAGCTGGCAGATCTGGGCCGTCTCCAGGGTATCCAAGTCCAGCCTGCAGATCCCGCAGGGCTGTCCCTCCAGCCCGCCGAGGAAATACAGGCAGTCCCCTATCTGCACCGCCGGATTTGCATACATGTCCGGAAGTACAACATTCCCCAGGTACTGGTTTTCCCCCGTTTCAAAGCCGTAATAGTACAGCAAAACGGCCTCCGCAGCCTCCTCCATGCGCCGGTAAAGGAGATAATCCTCCTGGACAGTAAAAATTGAGGCGTCCGTGGGGATATCCAGCGGCTGCAGCTGCCCGGCATCTATGGTCAGCTGTACCGGGTCCCCGGAGGACGATGCGCCGTCCTGGGGCGTCTGACTGGAGCCGGGGGCCGCTTCACCGCTCCGGCAGCCATTTGCCAGAATACAGAGTACCATCATGAAACCCAAGAATTTTAACTTGTTGTTCATTTCGACACATCCTTTTTCCCCAGTGGCCGGTTAACCCCTCGCAGCCGCCCTATGGTCATCCTCTCTTTTCCGGTTCGTCCAAATGGGAATTTGTAATTGCGCGGGCCGCAGTGCGGCCCGCGCAATGGCAAGCAAGCTCAAAACCATAATTCTGCGCCGGCCCCGGCGCAGCGACACTGGAACTTTTCCTCTGTTTTCCCGCCGTCCGTTAAGCCAGAGCGGCGGTAATGATAGCCATAGAGTAGACCTCCATGGCGTTGCAGCCCCGGGACAGGTCGTTGATGGGGGCGTTCAGGCCCAGCAGGATGGGGCCGTATGCCTCGAAGTTGCCCAGGCGCTGGGCAATCTTATAGCCGATGTTGCCGGCGTTGATGTCGGGGAAGATAAAGGTGTTGGCATAGCCGGCCACCTTGGAGTTGGGGCACTTGGTCTGGGCCACCCGGGGGGAGACGGCGGCGTCAAACTGCATCTCGCCTTCGATGGGCACATTGGGCATGGCCAGCTGGGCCTTCTGGGCGGCGTTGCGCATCTTGTCCACGTCCTCGCCCTTGCCGGAGCCGAAGGTGGAATAGCTCAGGAAGGCCACCTTGGGGTCAATGCCGAAGATCTTGGCGCAGTCCACGGTCTCGGAGGCGATCTCCACCAGCTCGTCCTCGGTGGGCTTGATGTTGATGGCGCAGTCGGCCATGGCCAGCACGTCGTTGTCGCCGGTGGCGGAGGGGCGCACCAGAATAAAGCAGGAGGACACAATGGTGTTGCCCGGCTTGGTCTTCACCAGCTGCAGGGCGGGGCGGACGGTGTCGGCGGTGGAGTAGGTGGCGCCGCCCAGCAGGGCGTCGGCCTTGCCCATGGCCACCAGCATGGTGCCGAAGTAGTTGCTCTTCTTCAGGGCCGCACGGCACTCCTCCTCCGTCATCTTGCCCTTGCGCAGCTCCACCATGCGGGCCACCATGGCGTCCATCTCTTCATAGTTGTCGGGGTCAATGATAATCGCGCCCCGGATGTTGAAGCCGGCCTCCTCCGCGGCGGCCTGGATCGCCTCCGGATTGCCCACCAGGACGGGGGTCAGGAAGGTGCCGGACAGCAGCCGGGCCGAGGCCTCCAGAATGCGGGGATCGGTGCCCTCGGTAAATACAATCTTGCGAGGATGCGCCTTGAGGATTTCAATCAACTTTTTAAACATAGCAGTTCCTCCAAATCAAAGCGGCGCTGGAATGCGCCTGTTTCATGTTTATGGTAGCATTTCCGGTCTGAAAATGCAAGTGGAATGCACCCCCTTCCCGTGGAAACTTCCTGTGAAATTTGCCCATGTTTTTTGATTTTGCCTCTTTACGAACCGTATTGGTTTCAGGTATACTATACCAAACGTAGTGGACGCAGGCGGCGCGGCATTCCGCGCCGCCAAATCGCGCCCGATTTCATTCCTCTGCTGTAACGAGGTGACACCTGTGAACGAAGAATTTTCCCGCACCCTCTCCCTGCTTCGCCAGGAGAAGGGGGTCAGCCAGCGCACCGCAGCCGCCGCCCTGGGCATCTCCCAGGCGCTGCTCAGCCACTATGAAAACGGCATCCGGGAGCCCGGCCTGCCCTTCGTGGTCAGGGCCTGTGACTACTACGGCGTGTCCGCCGACTTCCTGCTGGGCCGCACCCTCAGCCGGGACGGCACCACCATCGCCCCGGAGGATCTGTATGACCTGAGCGACGAGAAGGACAACTCCCTAAAGGGGGGCGTGCTGGCCCTGCTGTCCAAAAAGCTGCTGGTCAACTCCATCGGGGTGCTCTTTGACCTGCTGGCCAAAACCGGCAGCCGGGAGGCCATCCGGGCCGCCGCCAACTACCTGTCCACCGCGGTGTATCAGATCTACCGCCGGCTCTATCAGGCCAACCCGGACAACAACCCGGACTTTTTCTCCGTCTCCCCCCGGCACTTCCTCTCCGGCCTGCCGGAGGCGGACATGAAGTGCTCCGAGGCCGAGCTGGCCGACGCCCTGGCCGCCCGGGTGAAGGAGAAGGCCCCCATGCCCGACATGTCCAACGACGCCCTGGCCCGGGATTATCCGGTGCTCTACCAGTCCCTGCTTCAGATTGTCCACGGCACCGGCGAGCGGGTCAACGGCCTTCTGGCCGGGCGGAAGTAGGCCGCGCGGCTTTGATTTGGTTTGATTCCGGTTCCGCCTGCCGGTGAAGCCTGCATCCGCTCCTCTGCCCCTCCTCTCCCCGTGCGGCCCGCTTCGCCGGGCTCCCGCGGGGCCCCCATTTTGCTTTCAAAATTCTCCGCCTGCGGCTTTGAATCTGCGGCGCTTGCCGCGCCGCCCCATCGCAGATGGGGCCACAGGTGGATTTTCCCACGGAGGTATTTGTTTTATGACCGACCAATCCAAAATCCGCAGCTTTTCTATTATCGCCTCGTCCTCACAAGCTCCATATCTCTCGCCCCGCCCTGCCGGGCAGGGCTCGTCCATTCCGCTGCTCGCCCTCTCCAGCTTGGACCCGCTTACGCTGGGCTCCAAGCTGGTTGACCCTCTGACGGAGGTATTTGTTTCATGACTGACCAATCCAAAATCCGAAATTTTTCTATCATTGCCCATATAGATCACGGGAAATCCACTCTTTCCGACCGGCTGATTGAGCTGTGCAATGCCGTGGAGCAGCGGCAGATGGAGGCCCAGCTGCTGGACAACATGGACCTGGAGCGGGAGCGGGGCATCACCATCAAGGCCCGCGCCGTCCGCCTGGACTACAAGGCGGAGGACGGCAGCACCTATGCCCTGAACCTCATTGACACCCCGGGCCACGTGGACTTCAACTACGAGGTGTCCCGCTCCCTGGCCGCCTGCGAGGGGGCCGTGCTCATTGTGGACGCCTCCCAGGGCATCGAGGCCCAGACCCTGGCCAACACCTATCTGGCCATGGAGCACGACCTGGAGATTCTCCCCGTCATCAACAAGATCGACCTGCCCGCCGCCGACCCCCAGCGGGTGAAGGAGGAGATTGAGAACATCCTGGCCCTCCCCGCCGAGGACGCCCCGGAGATCTCCGCCAAGCAGGGCATCAACATCCCCGCCGTGCTGGAGGACATTGTCCAGAACATCCCCGCCCCCACCGGCGACCCCGCCGCCCCCCTGCGGGCCCTGATTTTCGACAGCCAGTACGACCCCTATGTGGGGGTTATCGTCTACTTCCGCGTGATGGAGGGCACCCTGAAAAAGGGGATGACGGTAAAGATGATGGCCTCCGGGGCCAGCTATCAGGTGCTGGACTGCGGCTATCTGCGGCCCCTGGGGATGGACTCCTGTCCGGAGCTGTCCGCCGGCGAGGTGGGCTGGTTCACCGCCTCCATCAAAAACGTGAAGGACACCCGGGTGGGGGACACCATCACCGGGGCGGAGCAGCCCGCCGGCGAGGCCCTCCCCGGCTACCGCCCCGCCCAGCCCATGGTCTACTGCGGCATCTACACCGAGGACGGGTCCAAGTACCCCGACCTGCGGGACGCTCTGGAGAAGCTGCAATTGAACGACGCCTCCCTGTCCTTCGAGCCAGAGTCCTCCGTGGCCCTGGGCTTCGGCTTCCGCTGCGGATTTTTGGGGATGCTCCATATGGAGATCATCCAGGAGCGGCTGGAGCGGGAGTTTGACCTGGATCTGGTGACCACATTGCCCTCGGTCATCTATGAGGTGACCAAGACGGACGGCACGGTGGTCCGGGTGGACAACCCCCACAACTACCCCGACCCCGGCTCCATCGCCGAGGCCCGGGAGCCCTACGCCAAGGTGTCCATCATCTCCCCCCCGGACTATGTGGGCAATATCATGCCCATGTGCCAGGACCGGCGGGGCGTCTTTAAGGACATGCAGTATCTGGACACCAACCTGGTGGAGCTGCACTACTCCATGCCCATCGGGGAAATCATTTACGACTTCTTCGACGCCCTGAAGGCCCGTACCAAGGGCTACGCCTCCTTGGACTACGAGCTGGAGGGCTACCAGCCCAGCCAGCTGGTGAAGGTGGACCTGCTCCTCAACGGGGACCAGGTGGACGCCCTCAGCTTCATCGCCCACAAGGACAAAGCCTATGCCCGGGCCCGGCGCATCTGCGAAAAGCTGAAGGAGAATATCCCCCGCCAGCTCTTCGAGGTACCGGTTCAGGCGGCCATCGGCGGCAAGATCATTGCCCGGGAGACCGTCAAGGCCATGCGCAAGGACGTGCTGGCCAAGTGCTACGGCGGCGACATCACCCGCAAGAAGAAGCTGCTGGAAAAGCAAAAGGAAGGCAAAAAGAAAATGCGGACTCTGGGTACGGTACAGCTGCCCACCGAAGCATTTATGGCAGTTCTCAAGCTGGACGAAGAATAAGCCGCCGCAGGCGGCCCCCAAACGGCAGCCCAGCGCAGCGGGTGCCGTTTGGAGAGGAGAAGCAAGGGAGCGGGCGAGGAATGCCCGCCAGGGCGTTCCGAGATAAAGCGGACTTTGCTTCGACGACATGGCCGTTCTCAAGCTGGACGAGGAGTAAGCAGAGCATTTTTGTTTGCCTTCCTGGGGCCCCACAAAGTGGGGCGGCGCATAGCGCCGTACAAGCGTTTTTGCCGAAGGCAAAAACCTTGGCGCAGGGCGAATTCACTTCGCCCGAGCATTGAAATCATTCCCGGGTACCCAAACGGGCCCTGGCCCGTTTGGGCAGGCAAAAAGAAAATGCGGACCCTGGGTACTGTCCAATTGCCCACCGAAGCGTTCATGGCCGTTCTCAAGCTGGACGAGGAATGAGCCGCCGCAGGCGGCCCCCAAACGGCAGCCCAGCGCAGCGGGTGCCGTTTGGAGAGGAGAAGCAAGGGAGCGGGCGAGGAATGCCCGCCAGGGCGTTCCGAGGTAAAGCGGACTTTGCTTCGACGTCATGGCGGTTCTCAAACCGGATACAGGCCGGGCGTCCGACCCGGGCGGGCGCACACTGTGCGCCCCTACGAAGAGAAACGCATCCTATCCGCCCCTGCGGGAGACAAGCCGCCGCAGGCGGCCCCAAACGGCAGCCCAGCGGCAGCGGGTGCCGTTTGGAGAGGAGAAGCAAGGGAGCGGGCGAGGAATGCCCGCCAGGGCGTTCCGAGGTAAAGCGGACTTTGCTTCGACGTCATGGCCGTTCTCAAGCTGGACGAGGAATGAGCCGCCGCAGGCGGCCCCCAAACGGCAGCCCAGCGCAGCGGGTGCCGTTTGGAGAGGAGAAGCAAGGGAGCGGGCGAGGAATGCCCGCCAGGGCGTTCCGAGGTAAAGCGGACTTTGCTTCGACGTCATGGCGGTTCTCAAACCGGATACAGGCCGGGCATCCGACCCGGGCGGGTGCACACTGTGCGCCCCTACGAAGCGAAGCGGGCGCGCAGGATCGCATCCTATCCGCCCCTGCGGGGGACAAGACGCCGCAGGCATCTCCCAAACGCCAGTCCCAGAATAAAACACAGGAGGCCCCGCGAAAAACGCGGGGCCTCCTGCTCTATTTCTTAACGGTCCACCAGCCGTCGTCTCCTTCCTCCGCCACAAAACGGACATACCGCTTTAAAATCTGCCGGGTATAGCCGGACAGGGTGCGGCCATTTTCCTGGGCAAGCGCCTGCAGCTTCTGATAAAGCTCCAATGGTACCAGAACAGACAGAGATTTTTGGGACTTTTCTTTCAAGATACATCACCTCAGTCCCATTGTACCGTGTTTTTCGAGCCGTGTATCAAATTACCACAATTTGTTGTAATATTTTTATTTTTTAAAATGCGGCGCATCACTTCCTGAGAAGTGATGCGCCGCATTTAAACATGGCGTGATTATGCCTCCCGGTAGGCTGCAAACTCCTCTGCCCCCGGGTCGGAGAACACCTTGTCAAAGACCTGGGCGTCCATGGTCTCGTGGTCCAGCAGATACCGGGCCGTGAGCTCCAGCTCCCGCCGGCAGCGCTTGAGGATCTCCTCACACTGCCGATAGGCGTTGTCCACAATCCCCTTGACCTCCTGGTCAATCTGGCCGGCCACCTCTTCCGAATAGGTGCGGGCCTGGGCCATGGAGCGGCCGATGAAAATCTCATCGCTCTCGCTGCCATAGGTAATGGTGCCCAGTTTGCTGCTCATGCCGTACTTGGTAACCATGTCCCGGGCGATGTGGGAGGCCTTCTGGATGTCGCTGGAGGCCCCGGTGGAGATATCCCCCAGCACCAGCTCCTCCGCCGCCCGGCCGCCCAGGCAGACGGCGATGCGCTCCTCCAGCTCTTTCTTGGACAGATAGGCCTTATCCTCCGTAGGCAGGGAGATGGTCATGCCGCCCGCCGGGCCCCGGGGAATAATGGTAATCTGGTGCACCGGGTCCTGGGAGGGCAGCTCGTGGATCACCACGGCGTGGCCCGCCTCGTGATAGGCGGTGAGGCGCCGGGCGTGCTCGGTGACCACCCGGCTCTTCTTCTCCGGGCCGGCCACCACCTTCATCATGGCCTCGTGCAGGTCGGACATGGTGATAAAGCGCTTATCCTCCCGGGCGGCCAGCAGGGCCGCCTCGTTGAGCAGGTTCTCCAGGTCGGCCCCGGTGAAGCCTGCGGTGGCCCGGGCGATCTCTCCCAGGGACACATCCTCCGCCAGGGGCTTCTTCCGGGCATGGACCCGCAGGATCTCCTCCCGCCCCCTGATGTCGGGCAGTCCCACATAGATCTGCCGGTCAAAGCGGCCGGGCCGCAGCAGGGCCGGGTCCAGAATGTCCTGGCGGTTGGTGGCGGCCATGACAATGACCCCCTCGTTGGAGGCAAAGCCGTCCATCTCCACCAGCAGCTGGTTCAGGGTCTGCTCCCGCTCGTC
>JAHYYS010000052.1 GCA_019424865.1 bacterium | reverse complement strand
TGCCGTCCTTTTTCACCACCATCAGAGGCAGACTCTCCATGGTCTCATAGGTGGTAAAGCGCTTGTGACAGGCCAGACATTCCCGGCGGCGCCGGATGCTGGCTCCCTCGTCGGCAGGACGGGAATCTACCACCTTGCTCTCCAGGTGGGCACAGTAGGGACATTTCATGCCGAATACCTCCCAACGTCATTTGGACGGAATGAACGGGCCGGCGGACGGCGGCACGGCTCTGCCGGCGCCCTTTCGGTCCGAAAAAAGCTTTGCCCCTATCATAGCATGTTTTACCAGGTTTGGGTAGCTTTTTTTGCAGTAAAGTGCGGAATTGGGAGGAAATGGGGCGTCCGGAGGAGGGATTGTAAAATATGACTGAGGACTGTGGGGACAAAGCAAAAAGATTGGGGGAGTTTGCCTGACTATTTCTTCTTGAAACGGAGAAAATGAGCAGGGTATAATAAAAAGCAGACGACGGCGCCTGAAGGGCGCCGTCTTATCTTTTTTTCGGGAGGGGTCAGCAAGCATGGAAGGAACAGGCCGGCTGGATTGGGGACTGCACGAGGAGTGCGGCGTATTTGGAATCAGCGATTCGGAGGGCGGGTGCGCCCAGACCACCTATTACGGTCTGTATGCCCTTCAGCACCGGGGGCAGGAGGCCTGCGGAATTGCCGCCATCAACTGCCGGGAGCAGTCCTTCTATAAGGATGCGGGCCTGGTCAGCGAGGTCTTTGACGAGGAGATCCTCCGCCGGCTCAACGGCACCATGGCGGTGGGACATGTGCGCTATGCCACCACCGGCGCCGGCGGCCGGGAGAATGCTCAGCCCCTGACCATCAAGTATGCGAAGGGCACGCTGGCGGTGGTGCACAACGGAAACCTGCTGGATGTGGAAAAGCTGCGCCGGGACTTTGAGTACCGGGGGGCAATCTTCCATACCACCAGCGACTCTGAGCTGATTGCCTATGCCATTGCCCAGGCGCGCCTGCACTGCGGCAGCGTGGAGGAGGCGGTGTGCCGGGCCACGGCGCAGCTGCGGGGGGCCTTTTCCCTGCTGGTGATGTCGCCCCGGAAGCTGATTGCCTGTCGGGATCCGTGGGGGTTTCGCCCCCTGTGCATGGGAAGAAAGGGGGAGGCGGTGCTGTTCGCCTCCGAGTCCTGCGCCATCGAGGCGGTGGGCGGAACGGTGGAGCGGGAACTGGAGCCCGGGGAAATTGTGGTGGCCCAGGGGGGACAGGTGCGCTCCATCCGGGACAACTGCCGGGGGCTTTCCCACATGTGTGTCTTTGAGTATATTTACTTCGCCCGGCCCGACTCGGTAATTGCGGGCCAGTCGGTCCATCAGGCCCGAGTGAACGCCGGCCGCATCCTGGCCCGGGAGCACCCGGCGGAGGCCGATCTGGTGGTGGGGGTGCCCGACTCCGGCCTGGACGCCGCCCGGGGGTATGCCCTGGAAAGCGGCATTCCAAACGGTATGGGCTTTGTGAAAAACCGCTATGTAGGCCGCACCTTTATCACCCCCGGCCAGCACAGCAGGGAACAGGCGGTGCGCATCAAGCTGGCCGCCCTGCGCGGCGAGGTGGCGGGCAAACGGGTGGTGATGGTGGATGACTCCATTGTCCGGGGCACCACCTGCCGCCAGATTATCAGCCTGCTGCGGGAGGCGGGGGCCCGGGAGGTTCACATGCGGGTGTCGGCACCCCCTTTTATCGCTCCCTGCTATTTCGGCACGGATATTCCGGACAGGGAGAAGCTCATTGCCTGTCACCACACAGTGGAGGAGATCCGGGAGCTGGCTGGAGCGGACAGCCTGGGTTTCCTCTCTCTGGAGGGGCTGCACCGGCTGGCTCCGGACGCCCAATGCAGCTTCTGCGAGGGCTGCTTCACCGGGCGTTATCCTGTTGCTGTCAATTGAAGAAAGCTGGCAGTATACAGGCCCTGACAAAAGAGAGCAGGGGCCTGTTCATGGCTTTGGGCCGGCTTTACAGCCGTTTTCACTCTGCTGCGCCCGCCACCTGGCCAGCACAGACAGCGCCTGAGGGGCCAGGAGCAGCAGCGCCGTCAGGTTGGGCAGCGCCATCAGGGCGTTGCACAGGTCCACCAGATGCCAGAGCACCTCGGGCTCCCACACCGCCCCGGCGAAGGCGCACAGGAGGAAGATGGCCCGATAGGCGCAGGTCAGGCGGTCGCCGCCGGAGAGATAGCGCAGGCACTGCTGGCCGTAGTAGCTCCAGCCCAGAATGGAGGAGAAGGCAAACAGCAGCAGGGACAGGGCCACAATTTGGGCGCCGATGGGGCCCAGCACCGCGCCGAAGGCCGCTGCGGTGAGGGGCGCCCCGGTAAGTCCCCCCGGCGCGCCCGGCTGCCACACCCCGCTGACCAGAATGACCAGGGCGGTGACGGTACACACCAGCAGGGTGGACAGAAATACCTCGAAAATGCCCCACATCCCCTGGCGGGCCGGGTGCTCCGCGGCAGCGGCCCCATGGGCCATGGCGGAGGTGCCCAGCCCGGCCTCGTTGGTAAATACCCCCCGGGCCACCCCATAGCGCAGGGCGGAGGCCACCGTCCACCCGGCCCCGCCCCCCAGGGCGGCGGCAGGGGAGAGGGCGCAGGAGAAAATCAGCTCAAGCGCCCCGGGCAAGGCCTGGGCCCGGCAGATCAGCACGGCTGCCCCGCTGCCCAGATAGAGCAGGGCCATGGCGGGCACCAGGGCGGAGGACACCCGGGCGATGCGCCCCACGCCGCCCACCATGACAAGGCCGGCCAGCAGGGCGGTGACAGCCCCGGAGAGGGGGCGCGGGGTCCCGAAGGCCGCCTCCAGGGAGGCGGCGATGGAGGAGGACTGGATCAGATCCCCGCCCGCCAGCGTGGCGGGCAGGCAGGCCAGACAGAACCAGCCGGCCAGCAGGGGGGCGTGCAGGCCGTCCCGCAGATAAAACATGGGGCCGCCCTGGAGACCGCCGTCCGGGGCCGGTACCTGATACCGCACGGCCAGCAGCTTTTCACAGCAGCCCGTCATCATGCCCAGGAAGGCGGACACCCACATCCAGAAGATGGAGCCCGGGCCGCCCAGGCACAGGGCGGCGGCCACGCCGGCGATGGAGCCGGTGCCCATGGTGGAGGCCAGGGCGGTGGCCAGGGCCTGGAGGGAGGACAGGCCGCCGCCCCGCCGCCCCTGCTTTTGAAACAGCGAGCCCAGAGTGGAACGGATCCACAGGGGGAGCGCAAAGAGCTGGAAAAAGCCGGAGCTGGCAGAATAAATTGCGCCCGCCAGCAGAAACAGGCCCAGCAGCCACGGATTCCACAGGGCGTCGGCCCACTGTCCCAGAATGGTCATCGGCATCACCTCAATCTAGAGGTATGCGCGGGCGGGCCGGCGCAGTACCCAAGGGAGTGCGCGCCCCGCCGGCTCCGGCGTTCGGGAAAGCGCTGTGCCCGGCGGGGATTTTGCCGGCGGGCCGTCAGGTTTCGTATTGAACAAAGGGGTAAAATCCGTTATAATAAATTCAGAAAGGAGAAGGGAGCGCCCCGCCGCGGGCTGGGGCGGCTCCCTTTTGTGTGTTGCCGGCGCCGCTGGGGCGCCGGAGGGAAGGAGCGCTGAATATGCTGCTGCATGTGCTGGCCGTGGGCGACGTGGTGGGAGAGGGGGGACAGGACATCCTCTCCCGCCGTCTGCCCGGCCTGAAGGAGGAGACCGGGGCCCACTTCACCGTGGTCAACGGAGAAAACGCCTCGGGAGTGGGCATTACCCCCCGCCAGGCCCGCGGGATTTTCGAGGCCGGGGCCGACGTGATCACCCTGGGCAACCACACCTGGAACCGCATCCAGATCGGCGACTATCTGGACAAGGAGCCCAACATCCTGCGCCCGGCCAACTATGCCGGCCGGGTGCCGGGCCGGGGCTTTGGGGTGTACCAGTGTCGGGGGATGCGGATCGCCGTGCTCAATCTGATGGGGCGGGTGGAGCTCAACCCCAATCTGGACAGCCCGTTCAAGGAGGCCAACCGTCTGCTGCGCAGCGGAGAATATGACCTGGCCCTGGTGGACTTTCACGCCGAGGCCACCAGCGAAAAGGGGGCCATGGGCTGGTATCTGGACGGCCGGGCCCAGGCGGTGTGGGGCACCCATACCCATGTGCCCACGGCCGACTGTCAGATTCTGCCCAAGGGCACCGGCTTTGTCACCGATCTGGGAATGACAGGGCCCAGCCGCTCGGTGCTGGGCATCAAGCCGGAGCACTCCATCAACCTGTTCCTGGGGGGGCTGCCCCGGCGGTATGAGGAGGCGGAGGGCCCCTGCAGGCTCAACGCCTGTCTGTTCGTGCTGGATACCCACAGCAAAAAATGCGTGGAGGTCCGTCGGGCGGACATCCAGGAATAATCCTGCCCCGCTGCGGGGCATATCCCAAAAGAAAGGCAGGAAAGCTGCCCTATGCTGAAATTGATTCACGCCTCAGACTTCCATCTGGACAGCCCCTTTTCCGGCCTGGGGCCGGAGCAGGCCGCCCTGCGCCGGGGGGAGCAGCGGGAGCTGCTCGCCCGGCTGGCCGACCTGGCCCGGGAGAAGCGGGCCGACCTGGTGCTGCTGTCGGGAGATCTGCTGGACTCGGAGCGGGTCTTCCGGGAGACCGTTCAGGCCCTGGCCGGGGCCCTGGCGGCCATCCCATGCCCGGTGTTCATCGCCCCGGGCAACCACGACTTTTATTCCCCCGCCTCCCCCTATGCGTCTTTGGACTGGCCGTCCCACGTGCACCTGTTCACCTCCGGGGAGATGGAGGCCGTCCCCCTGCCGGAGCTGAACTGTACGGTGTACGGCCGCGCCTTTACCGCCCCGCATCAGGACAAGAGCCCTCTGGAGGGCTTTTTTGCCGCCGGGGAGGGGATCCGCCTGGGCTGCCTTCACGGCGACGTGGCCCCCCAGAGCCGGTACGGCCCCATCACCCAGGAGGAGATCGCCGCCAGCGGCCTGCACTATCTGGCCCTGGGGCATATCCACCAGGGCTCCGGCCTGCAGCGGGCCGGGGACGTGTACTGGGCCTATCCCGGCTGTCCCGAGGGGCGGGGCTTTGACGAGTTGGGGGAGAAGGGCGTTTTGTATCTGGAGGTCGACGAGACGGCCGCGGCGGCCCAGTTTATCCCCCTGTGCCTCCGCAGGTATGAGAGTTTGACGGTGGATATCACCGGGCGCAGTCCGCTGGAGGCGGTGCGCTCCGCCCTCCCGGCGGAGACCGGGGCGGATATTTACCGGATCCTCTTTACCGGAGAGGGGCAGGCCCCCGACCTGGCCGCGCTGGAGGCGGAGCTGGCCCCCCGGTTTTACGGGCTGACCCTGCGGGACCGTACCCGTCTGCCCCAGGACCTGTGGCGCAGGCGGGAGGAGGACACCCTCACCGGACTGTTCCTGCGGGAGATGTGGCAGCTGTGCCAGGAGGAGCCGGATAATCCGGTGTATCAGCTGGCGGCCCGCTTCGGCCTGGCCGCCTTGGAGAATGGGGAGGACACCGCCCTATGAGAATCAAATCCATGATTGCCACCTTCGGATGCCTGGACCGGGCCAGGCTGGAGCCGGGGGAGGGCTTTAATCTGATCCAGGCCCCCAACGAGGGGGGGAAGTCCACCTGGTGCGCCTTCCTGAAGGCCATGTTTTACGGCATCGACACCCGGGACCGGGACCGGAAGGGCTATCTGGCCAACAAGAACCGCTATCAGCCCTGGTCCGGGGCACACATGGAGGGGGAGATCACCCTGGAGTGGCAGGGGCGGGACATCACCATCTGCCGCAGCCAGAAGGGCAGCACCCCGCTGGGGGCCTTTTCCGCCGTCTATACCGGCACCCAGGAGCCGGTGCCCGGCTTCACCGCCGAGACCTGCGGGCCGCTGCTGCTGGGAGTGGGGCGGGGGGTCTATGAGCGCTCCGCCTTTATCGGGGGAAGCGCCATGGCCCTCACCTCTGTCCCGGAGCTGGAGAAGCGCATCGCCGCCCTGGTGTCCTCGGGGGAGGAGGACGTGTCCTTCTCCCAGGCCCAGGGGAAGCTGCGGGAGTGGCTCAACCGCAGAAAGGTCAACCGCAGCGTGGGGCTGATTCCCAAGCTGGAGGAGGAGCTGGAGCAGGTAAACGCCTCTCTGGCTGCGCTGGAGTCGGTGACCGCCGACATCGTCCGTCTGGAGGGGGAAAAAAACGCCCTGGAGCACCAGCGCGTTCAGCTGGAGGAGGAGCTGGAGATCCACCGCCGTCTGGCCGGCCGGGCTCTGAACCGCCGCTATGCCCAGGCCAGTCAGGAGCTGAAGGAGGCCCAGAGACAGCTGTCCGGCCTGGAGGCGGATTTCGGCGCCCTGCCCAGTCAGGAGCAGCTGAAGCGGGCCCAGGGAGAGCTGCAGTACCTGAAGGTGATGGACGAGGAGATCCGCCAGGGGGAGGAGGCCATGAAGGAGGCGGAGGAGGCCTATGTTCAGGCCCAGATTGCCGCCCAGGATGAGCGCTTTGCCGGTCTGTCCGCCGAGGAGGCCGCCGCCCGGGTCCAGCGGGATCTGGCAGAGCGCGCCGCCGCGGAAAAGGAGGCCGGGACATGGTCCAGAATGTCCCGGCTGTTTCCCGCCGCCGGACTGGCGGCGATGGTGGCCGCGGGCGCCTTTTCCCTGCTGGAGCGGGGGACGCTGCTTTATGCCGGGTTTGCCATCTGGCTGATCCTGCTGGCCGTTACCATTGTGGTGGGCCTGGTCAACCGGAGCATGGCCCGCCGCTGCCGGGAGAAGGGGGCGCGCATCCTGGCCCGGTACGGCGTGAGCGCACCGGAGGAGGCGGAGGCCCTGGCACAGGACTACCGCGCCCGCTGTCAGGCCGCCGAGGAGGCCGCCCGCCGCTTGAAGGAGGTGCGGGGCGGACTGAACGACCGGAAGGCCCGGCGGGACAACAGCTGGGAGGACCTGCTGCATTTTGTCCATACCTTTGCGCCCCAGGCCGGGGGACTGTTTGGCTGTTCCGCGGCCATCTCCCGGGCCCTGGGGATGGACCACGAGCTGGCGCTGGCCCGGGAGCGGGTGGAGGAGCGCCGGCGGCGGCGGGATGACCTGGCCGCCCAGGGGGGGCAGGCGGTGGATACCCTGGAGGCCCTGGCCGAGCCGGAGCGCACCCCGGAGGAGAGCCGGCGGGCCCTGGCCGAGGCGGAGGGCCGTCTGCGCCAGATCAGCCAGTCCCTGGGCCAGGCGCTGGGCCGGCAGCGGTCCATGGGGGACCCGGCCGCCCTCAGTGCCCGGCGGGAGAGGCTGGAGGGGGAGCTGGAGCAGCGAAAGCGGGAATACGACGCCCTGACCCTGGCCATGGATGCCCTCCAGCGGGCCAATGTCCGGCTGCAGGAGCGCTTCTCCCCGGAGCTCAACCGCCTGTCCGGGCTCTACTTATCCCGCCTTACAGGGGAGCGGTACACCGCCGTGACGCTGAACCGGGAGCTGGAGGGTGCGGCCCTCCGGAAAGAGGACGTGCTGCCCCGCAGCGCGCTGGCCCTGTCCCGGGGCACCGCGGACCAGCTGTATCTGGCGGTACGCCTGGCGGTCTGCCGCCTGTGCCTGCCCGAGAAACCACCCGTTGTGCTGGACGACGCGCTGGTCTGTTTTGATGATCAGCGTCTGGCTCTGGCGCTGGATCTGCTGCGGGAGCTGGCGGCGGAGCAGCAGCTGCTTCTGTTCACCTGCCAGGGCCGGGAGCGGGCCGCTCTGGAGGGGGCAGAAGGGGTGACCTGCCTGTCCCTGTAACGGCCAGACAATGCCGCAGAAATTTTCCTTGACTTTTTCTCTGAATTTGTGGTAAAAAAGAAGAGCCGTGTAGCGAAAAGCAAAGCGTATCATATCCCCCCGGGGATGTGATGCGCTTTCTTTTGTTTCAGAGGCAATTTCGCTGTATGCAGGAGGGAACTAAAATGATAAAGTCAAAGGCACAGGGAATTTTATTCGGACTTCTGATGTCCTATTCCATGGCCCTGGGGATGGAAATTTACAATACGGCGCTGAAGCTGGGGGTGAACCTTCAGCCGGGGGGACTGAGTAATCTGAACGCGCAGGTCCTGACGGAGGCGGGGAGGGAGTGCCTTTTCATGGGGCTTATCGTCTTTCTGATCTCCAGCCTGTGGGGCAACCGGATGGGCGCCCGCTTTGCCGGCAGGCACTGTGATCCGAAGCGGGACAGCCCCTATTTCTGCCGCCTGATGCGCCAGGGCGGGACCGTGGCCGTCATGTGCCCGACCATGAGCCTGGCGGCATCTGTCCTGTTCCAGGTTGTTCTGGGCGGCGCGCCCTGGCAGGAGCTGCCCTTTATTTGGCTGGGGACGGTGTTCAAGAATTTCCCCATGGCCTTTTTCTGGAATTTCTTTGCGGCGGCGCCCTTCACCCACTGGGTGTTCGGGCTGCTGGTGCGCGGCCGTTCCGAGCCGGAGCCCCGGACGGCCTGACTTTGGAGGTTCGCATAAAAATAACCCAGGGCAGCCGGCCTGCGGCAGCTTGCCCTGGGTGGGAATGGGGAGGAGACTCCCGGACGGACTGACGCCCGCCCGGGGTCTTTTTTGTTGTTACAGCAGGTGGAAAGCGAGGATCAGGCCGGAGAACACGATGGATACGGTGGAGCACAGCTTGATCAGGATGTTCAGAGAGGGACCGGCGGTGTCCTTGAAGGGATCGCCCACGGTGTCACCCACGACAGCGGCCTTGTGGCACTCGGAGCCCTTGCCGCCGTGGTGGCCGGCCTCGATGTACTTCTTGGCGTTGTCCCAGGCGCCGCCGGCGTTGGACATGAACACGGCCATGGCAAAGCCGGTGACCGACACGCCGCCCAGCAGGCCAACCACACCGGTGGGGCCCAGAATCAGGCCGGAAATCAGAGGAACAATGATGGCCAGCAGAGCTGGAACTACCATCTCATGCAGGGCACCCTTGGTGCACAGGGCCACACAGGAGGCGTAGTCCGGATCGGCCTTGTACTCCATGATGCCGGGGATCTCCTTGAACTGGCGGCGGACCTCCTTCACGATGGACTGGGCAGCCCGCTGCACCGCGCTCATGGTAAAGGCGGAGAAGACGAAGGTGAGCATGGCGCCGATGAACATACCAACCAGGACCGTGGGGCTGGTCAGCGTGAAGTTCAGCACTTCCTCGGTGTTTTCCTGGACAATGTTTACATAGCTGACCAGCAGGGCCAGAGCCGTCAGGGAGGCGGAGCCGATGGCGAAGCCCTTGCCGGTGGCGGCGGTGGTGTTGCCCAGAGAGTCCAGGGCATCAGTCCGCTCCCGGACCTCTTCAGACAGCCCGCTCATCTCGGCGATGCCGCCGGCGTTGTCCGCCACGGGGCCGTAGGCATCGGTGGCCAGGGTGATGCCCAGCGTGGACAGCATGCCCACGCCGGCGATGCCGATGCCGTAGAGGCCCTGGTTGAAGGCCATGGTGAACGCGCCGGACGCATCCACAATTTCCATGGTGCCGCCGGCAGCAAAGTAGCTGATGAGAACGGCCGCGGCTACGATCAGGATGGATGTGAGGGTGGACTTGAGGCCCAGAGAGATGCCGCCGATGATGATGGTGGCGGAACCGGTTTCGGAGGCAGCCGCCAGCTCCTGAGTGGGCTTGTAGGTATCAGAGGTATAGTACTCGGTGAAGTAGCCGATGGCGCAGCCGCCGATCAAGCCGCAGAGGATGGCTACGTACACGCCCATGTGACCGTCCAGGATAAAATAGGTCAGGGGCGCCGCCAGAATGGCGGACAGGACAGCGGCGGTGTATGTACCGGTGCGCAGGGAGCGCAGCAGGGACTGCTGGGTGGCGTCCTCCTTGGTCTTCACCAGGAAAGAGCCGATGATGGAGCATATGATGCCGCATACCGCCAAGGCCACCGGCAGCAGCAGGCCGCCCCAGCCATAGCCGCCCACGGCGCCCAGGGAGAAGGTAGCCAGAATCGAACCCACATAGGACTCATACAGGTCGGCGCCCATGCCGGCCACATCGCCCACGTTGTCGCCCACGTTGTCCGCGATGGTGGCGGGGTTACGGGGATCATCCTCCGGGATGCCGGCCTCTACCTTGCCCACCAGGTCGGCGCCCACGTCTGCGGCCTTGGTGTAAATGCCGCCGCCCACCCGGGCGAACAGGGCCATAAAGGAGGCGCCCATGCCGTTCATCACCATGATGTTGCCCAGGGCAACGGGATCATCAACGGAAAAAGCGTACCGCAGAATGAAAAACCACAAAGAGATGTCCAGCATGCCCAGGCCAACCACGGTGAAGCCCATGACCGAGCCGGAGGAGAAGGCCACCCGCAGGCCCTTGTTCAGGCTCTCCGACGCTGCCTGAGCGGTGCGGGCGTTGGAATTTGTAGCGATCTTCATGCCGATGAAGCCGGCCAGCATGGACCAGATACCGCCTGTGAGGAAGGCGAAGGGGGTGAATTGAGAGAGCATCTTCCCGCCGGAGCCGAAGGCGATAACCAGCAGAAGAACGAATACCACAAGAAATACCTTGAAAACGGTGGCGTACTGGTGCTTCAGATAGGCGTTGGCGCCCTCGCGGATGGAGGCCGCGATTTTGCGCATTTTTTCGTTGCCCTCTGAGAAGCTAAGAACCCGATTGCGCTGGATCCAGGCGAACAGCAGTGCCGCCAGCGCTCCGACGATTCCGATCCAAAACATATTATCCAAGACTTACACTCCCTCTTTTTGCGCTAAGAGTTTCCCTCACGACTCCGGGATCCCCTTAAGCCCTGTGTTAGAAAATATTTTAACACATTATGGGGAAAATGCAAGAACACATTTTTAAAAGGTTTGGCTAAAATCCCTAAAAATTTTCACAAGGAGAAACTTGAACATGGCGTGCGGACGCTAAGAGCGGCGTTCAGGTGCGGCGCCAGGCGTGAAGGCTGAACATAGCCAGAATGGGATATATCTCAAGCCGGCCGATGATCATGCAAAGGGACATGACAATTTTGGACAGGGGGGAGAAAGCGGAGAAATTTCCCATGGGGCCGATAGCCTCCAGCCCGGGGCCCACGTTGCTGGTACAGGTGAGGGCGGCGGAGAGAGAGACACCAAAGGACATATTATCCAAAGAGATGATTAGGGCAGCCACCAGGACGATGGTGACATAAAAGCCGCTGAAGGACAAAGCGGTCCCCAGCGTGTCCTCGTCCAGTACCTGTCCGTCCAGACGGATGGTTTCCACGGCGTTGGGGTGGATGATGCGGTGTACTTCCCGCCGGATGGAGCGGAAAAGCAGCAGCATGCGGGAGCACTTGATTCCGCCGCCGGTGGATCCGGCGCAGGCCCCGCAGAACATCAGCAGAATCAGTATCATCTGGGAAAACGTAGGCCAGTATACATAATCCACTGTGCCAAAGCCGGTGGTGGAGATGATGGAGGTCACCTGGAAAAAGGCGTTGCGCAGGCTGTCCCCCACATTTTGATAAATGGGATAGATGTTGAAGAAGATCAACAGCGTGGAGCCGGCCACAATCAGCAGGAAGAAGCGAAGCTCGTCACTGGCCAGCACTTCCCGGAAGCGGCGGGAGAGCAGAAGAAAATAGAGGGCAAAGTTGATGGAGAACAGCACCAGGAAGACGGCGATGATCACCTCGGCCGTGGGATTGGCATAGGCCCCCACGCTCAGATTCCGGTTGGAGAAGCCGCCGGTGCCGGCGCTGCCGAAGGCGTGGATGAAGGCGTCGTACAGCGGCAGGCCCGCAAGCTTCAGGCATATCACCTCCACAAGGGTCAGGACGCAGTAGATGCCATAGAGGATCTTGGAGGTCTGAGACTGCTTTGGAACCAGCTTGGAGAATACGGGCCCCGGCGTTTCCGCCCGGGTGAGGTAAGAGGAGCGGATGCCCAGGGAGGGGAGCACGGCGGTGGCCAGCACCAGCACGCCCATGCCGCCCAGCCAGTGGGTGAAGGAGCGCCAGAACAGGATCCCCTTGGGCAGGGATTCAATATCGGTCAGAATGGTGGAGCCGGTGGTGGTAAAGCCGGAGCAGGACTCAAACACACAGTCCACAAAGGAGTTGAAATATCCAGAAAAATAAAAGGGCAGTCCGCCGAGTACGCCGGTGAGAATCCAGATCAGACCCACTGCCACAAAGCCCTCACGGGCAAAGAAGTGGCGGCGGGCCGGAAGATGGGACAGCAGGGTTCCGCTGATCAGGATAATCAGGATGCTGTATAAAAAGGGGGCGGGGGACTCCCGATACAGCAAAGCCACGGCCAGAGGGATGAGCATGACGGCGCTCTCCAGCTGCATAACGCGGCCGGTTACCCGCAGGACCAGTCGGATGTTCATGCCTTCCTGCCCCCATTCTCGCCAGCAGCCGCGTCCTGATAGATGTCGTTCAGATCAAGGATCCCACTGTTGCGGGAGATTAAAATGACAGAATCACCATTTTCTATGGTGGAGGCCCCCTCCGGGATGATAATCTGCATTCCCCGGACAATAACAGCAATCAGAATCCCCGGCCGCAGACGCAGATCCTTCAGCGGCACTCCCAGACAGCGGGTCGTGGGACCGACAGAAAACTCCATGGCCTCTGCGGCGCCGTCCGCGATGCGGTAGAGGGAGTTCATTACGCTGCCCTGAGAATTCTGAATGCCGCGCACCACATGGGAGATCTGAGAGGCGGTAATAAACTTGGGGGATACCACACTGTCCAGCCCCACGGTTCGGGCGATGCCTGCGTAATTCTGCCGGTTGCATTTGGTGATGACCTTTTTCAGCCCCAGCTGCATGGCATACAGGGAGATGACCAGATTTTCCTCGTCACGGTCGGTCAGGGAGATGAAAGCGTCAAAGTCCTCCAGCCGTTCAGAGGCAAGCAGCTCCTGCTCGGTGCCGTCCCCGTGGACTACCACGGCCCGGGGAAATTGTTCGCTGATCAGGCGGCAGCGATCCATATCCTGCTCAATGATTTTCAGATGAATATTGCTCTTTTGCAGTATGGCGGCCAGATAAAGGGAGATCTTGCCCCCGCCCACGAGAAAGGCACGCTTTACCTTGGGGGCGTACCGGCCCAGCAGACGGAAAAACTGGTCCAGGCTGTTGGGGCGGCCAATCATGTACAGCTTGTCTCCCACCTTGGGCACAAAGGAGCCGTTGGGAATGGAGACCTCGCCGTTCCGGTCGGCGGCGCAGAAGAGCAGGGAGAGCTTTTTGACATGGCTGGACAGATCCCGCAGGGGAGTGCCAACCAGAAAATCGCCCTCCTGCAGGCGGAAGCCCATCAGTTCCACCCGGCCCCGGCAGAAAGTCTCAATATCCGCCGCAGGGGGGAAGCGGAGCAGGCGGGAGATCTCCACGGCCGTTGCGCTTTCAGGATTGATGACCATGTCGATCTTCAGGTTTTTCTTCAGCGCAGGCAGGCTGGTGTGGTACTCCGGGTTCCGGATGCGGGCGATGGTGTACTTTGCGCCCATGTTCTTGGCGGTCAGACAGCAGATCATGTTCATCTCATCCGAGTCGGTGCAGGCTAGCAGCAAATCGGCATCGGCGGCACCGGCATCCTTCAGGCAGGAGATGGAGACGCCGTTGCCGTGAATGGTCATCACATCCAGCTGATCGGCGGCCCGGCGCAGGGAGTCCTCCCGCGTGTCCACCACCGTGACGTTGTGATCCTCCCGCACCAGCTGTTCAGCCAGAGAGAAGCCCACCTTTCCATTTCCTACAATAATAATGTCCATCTAAAACATCCATCCTTTCGGCCGAATTGCAGGCCCTTTTTCTTTCACGGAAAGAAAGGCAGAAAGACGCCCTGTCAAGCCGCATGCTTGGACAGAGCGTATCCGCGAAAACCATGTTAAATTGTCCATTGCCCATGGATTATGCCGACCAGCAGCCACTGGGTATCGCCGGGCTCGAAGACCAGCCTGAGAGAACACCAGTCCATCCCGCCGTTGGCGGCATCCAGTCCTGGGATGGAAAAGTCCACAAAACGGCAGCCAGGATAGGCATCACTCACATTTTCCAGCGCATTTCCGCTGATCATGATCTGATCGATGCCAATCATGGAGGCCTGCGTATAGTCGGTATTATAGACATATTGGCTGAAATACTGGGACATGGTCATCTCGATAAGAGACCCGCGGCCATCTGTGATGCCCCAGGCATAAATTGTCTCATCCTGTTCCAGATTCCGGACCTGATCGGCGTTGAAGTTTAAATCCGTCTCAAAATCCACAGTGGAGTAAGGGGTAAAGGTAACGCCCCTATCAGGATGAACATAAGAGGCCACAACATCATAATGGCGCTCCTTCAAGGCGCGGTTTACCGCACATGCAGTGCTGAACAGCAAAACATTGTCGTTGGGATCCAGCGCCGGATCAGGGCTGCTGGATGAAGAACCGCTGCCCTGCTGGAGGGAACCTGCCGCGGCAAAAGCATGGCTGGCCGCCGGGGCCGGGTCCTGATCCCAGGGTACGGGAAGAAATGTGCCGACCAGCAGGCCCAGAGCCAGACAGAGAAAGCAGGAAAACCAGAGAAGACGCTTCAAGGGCAGACACCTCCTGGGGTAAGAAAATGAAAAAGCAACCAAGGGAAAAGGAGCTGTCCCCTGCAAGCTGCAACAGAAAAGCGAATTATTTAAGGACATTATAGTACAAAATTGATACAGCGTCAAGGAAATCGTGGGACTGGAAGAAAGGCCGCACTGCAGGACGGCAACTATGCTGCCGTGGACGGATTCACCCGGCTGTGCTTCCTGGCGGCCTGCCTGGGACAGTCCTCCTGCTTCTCTCCGCCGATTTCCGAAAAGGCTGAACAAGCGGTATGCCCGCCGGGCATCCGAGCGGAGCGCATCCGGGCGGATACCGGCTTTGAAGCTGCCAGCCCTTTTCCGGCAGCGGGCGGGATTTCCCTGCCCTGTTTGAGACTGCCGCCGCCCAGGGTATCTGGGCAAGGGGCTCCGTTCCCGCAATCCCCTGCCCCCCCTGAATCGTCCTTCCGCCCCTTGGGCTCTCTGTCCAATTTGTTTGACGAACCTGACATTCTGCAAAAAAGTGCAAGGGAGTATGCCGGGTCGTTCGTGTTTCCCCCTTGTATTATTTCACTGGATGTGGTATGATAAAATAAAATCAAATCGCAAGATTTGTCTTTATTTTGCAAGGGGGTGACGGCGTGCCGAAGGTAGCTTATTCGGATGCGGATCGGGAGCGCATCCGGACGCAGCTTGCTGCAGTTGGGCTTGAACTGATGGCAAAGCAGGGCATACAGCACACAACGGTGGAGCAGGTATATAAAAAAGTCGGAATTTCCCGGACGTTCTTCTATTCTTTTTTCTCAACAAAAGAAGATTTGATCGTTGAAACCCTTTACCTTCAGCAGCCTAAAATCATCCAATATGCACAGACACTGATGGCAGACCCTGCGTTAAGCTGGCGTGACGCCGTGAAGCAATTCCTCCATTCCTGCTGCTATGGCGAGGAAAATGGAATTGCGGTGTTAACCATTGAAGAACAGCAGCTGATTTTCAAGCGCCTGTCAAAGGAGAGCTATCAAGTGTTCCGCCAAAAGCAGCGCCGCCTTTTCGGAGAAATTTTAGAAAATTTCGGCATCAAGGCAGATACCGCGAGGATCAACCTCTTCACGAATTTAAGTCTGACCGCGATGGTGGTGCGCAGAGCCATCCCCAATACCCTTCCCCTGTTTGTCCCGGAAGCCGCGGATGAAACAGTGGATTTCCAGCTGAATGCGATTGTGGATGCCCTGGAGAAATTGAAAACAGACTCCGCGCCTTGAGGGGGAGAAAATACAAATCCGTCCGGATATTATGTTTCGGCGTTCTATTCAGACGGATTTCATTTCAAACAAAATAAAAACAAATTCATAAAATCATTCTTATTTTAGATGGCCACAGCAAACGCAGCAGGGAGAACATGCGATAAGGATTTGAAAAACTCCACCGCTGAAATGCCGGAACGATTTTAGTGCGCCTACATAGAGAGCGAACTGCACACTCAGGAAATTTATGATGCTGTGGGGACTGCCCGATACAGCTTCATAATAAAAACAACGAAACATTTAAGGAGGAAACCATCATGGGACTGTTCAGCAAGTTGTTCAAGGGGCCGGAGATCGACATGGAAAAGAGCAACGCAAATGCGAAGAAAATGCGGGCGCTGTTTAACCAGGTCGTGGAAGACGGGGACAATTACAGGCTGATTTTCGGCTATACCGAGGATGTGAGCCGGTTCAACTACGGGTTCGTCCACGGCAGCAAGACGAAAATCGGAAATCTGATTGTCGGCTGGAACGAGGCCAGTCAAACGATTGTGGTCGTTCCTACGGTGCCTGATCTCTCCGGCTGCGGTGATCCGACCTACTATCGCCGCGCTGAAATTCTGAAAGCCTACCGCAACAAGTACCCCACCGAAGCATTTATCATTTACCCGGACAAAAAAGGGTATATCGGCATCAATGCCTATGACTGGCTGGAAGACGAAAAGCTGTATGTCTATGTGTCACAGGATGAGGAGCTGGCCGCTTTTACCGACTTCTTTATGAAAAAATTTGCAACAAAGTGAGGTAGAAAATGCCTTTTGGAGAAATCGGAGCATTCCTGCTGTTCCTTGCGGCGGTATTGATCTTTGGCAATCTGTGGTTTCATTTGATTGAAGCAATCTTAGGGCAGATCAAAAAGCTGTTTACACGCCGCAAAGAACCCCCGGCATGGCATACGCTTCCCCAGGATGAGGAGGACGGAAAAAATGCTTGATCTCAACGAGATTCAAAAACGGGCGCAGCAAGCCAGCGAACGAGCCGCTGACAGCATGAAGAAGACCTTTGAAAAAAGCGAGGAGCTGGTCCAGAAAATCCAGGTCCCCGGCGCGGAAAAAGAGGACTCCGTTTCTGCCGCTGAGGCAGAGGCACAGATCAACGCCAACACGGAGCGGCAGGTCCAAATTCTCGGCCAGATATTTGGGGCTGACAGTATGGCGCAGATGGCCGTCAACGAGGAACAGCTGCAAAAAATGGTCCAGGAGCAGATCGACGCGGCAGCTGCAGCTGCCACAGAAAACATCATGGAGCAGATGTTTGGCGAAGATGTGGGCGTTCTCGCGGCGGCATTGGAGATGCTGGAGATGGAGGACGCCGGCGAAGAGGAAGCACGCACGTTTGACTTGGAGCTGGAAGAAAGTCTCTATACAACCCTGGAAGAGACAATGGCCCGGCTTGAGGCCATGCCCGAGCCGGAGCCGATCCCGTACCAAAAACATGACGCAAAATGGGAGCGCTTCGGCATCCTGCTGTCTGGGATTGTATCGACGCTGAACGACCACGATCTGCACGGCATGGATGTGGAGGAGCGTATCCCTGTCATGGAACAGAAGGTTGCATCCCTGGTACGCAGCTCCTGGGGGATCCATGGCCGCAGTGATCTGCTGGATATGATTCGATATTTGACGCAGGAGGGCTATATCCTGCGGTATCAGCTTTACAGCGAGGCGTCTTCGCCGGAGGAACTGCTGGACGAAACCATGGACGAGGATGACCGTGAATCCGCCAGACGGGCCTGGAGGTTTGCACAGCGGTATAAAAGCCAATATGCCCCCGGCTTTATGGCCGGATGGGATGTTGGCCGGGCGGCGATGCTGACCCGCTGGGGATGCTATTTAGGCTGGATCACGGAAAGCGAGGCGGTCGGTATCCTTTGGGAGCTCTCCCAAAAGGTTGTGAAAGAGCTGCACAGCTGGCGCGAATTTGCCCAGTCCTACCTGTTTGGCGGCCTGATGTGGAAATTGCTGTGCGGTGATGGAACTGCCGGAAGCTACCTGGGCTGTCTGGCAGATGCCGCCGCAGATCTGTTGACCGGAACAGCAGGGCAAGACGAGGGACAATGGCGCGAGTGTCCCTGGCCGGCACAGAGAAAAATCGGCTTTACAGTATCAACAGTTTGAAGATTTATAGGACTTTGGGTGAAAGGTGTTTCTCTGGTCCCGTATAAACATAGTCAACAACAGCGCCGACGACCAGATACCCAAAGACGCAAGGGGCCGTTTTATCCTCCAGGATGGGACGGTGTTCCAGGGCTACCTGTTCGACGAGGGACGGCTCTAAGACTGGGGGCGGTTCCTATGGCAAGGAAAAAGAAGGTCAACGACTACGGCACCGGGATACCTGTCCATGAAGTGGACGCCCTGGCCCGTATCCTGCTCCCGAAGATACAAGCCTTTTTCGAGAGCGAGGAAGGGCGGCGGGAGTTTGCAAAGTGGAAAGCACAACAGGAAAAAGACAAAGTAAAACAGGATTAACGCACAAGGCGGGGGCATCTAAAGCGATGCTCCCGCCTTGCTGTTCATGATCATTGAACTGTAATTTGTAATTCACAAGAAGGGCCTTTCTCAGCGGATAATATATCCTCTGACAGATAAAATTCGCCGTCCACTGAAATTGTGTAAGTCCCGGCTGGTAGTTTCAATTCTTCTTCTTGAAAAAAGTTCTCCCAAAAATCAGCATCTGGGCCTTCTGTATCCCAACCTCCAGATTTCACATAATCAAAGCGATACTGCTCTCCTTTTTCCAATACGGTACTCGTCAAAATATCATGGATAAAATCACTTATATAGAAGTCTGCACCATCCGTAATCGAAAAAACAATATATGGGTCACCATGCCAAATAGTAATAGAATTTTCGTCACCTACATATTCCAGAGTTGCCCAAATTTTAATGGCCTCATCCGTACTATATACACTATTATCCGTATAGAGTTTTAAGGTGAAGTCGTTTTCTGTTGTTTCTGTTTCAATTTGAGTTGTTGCAGTTGCGTCTGTTTTATCCGTTTCAATTTGTTCTTGATTTTGTGGATTTTGACAGCCGACTAATGTCAACAGGAATGCTAATAAAAGAACTGATATTTTTATGCTTTTCAATGTAATCCCTCCCCAAATTGATTTTGTTATATTAGACGCAAAAAATTTCCCCAGGTTCCTTTTTATATAATCAAAATAGCCGAAACTACAATATGAATACTAACATATACGGCAGGAAAAGACAAGGACAGGAATTTTACCCCCTGCCCTTGTCTTACTAAAGCACATTTTCAATAGATATGATAAATCCGAACACATTACCCACCTGGATAATGTAGTTCGGATTATCATTGT
>JAHYYS010000051.1 GCA_019424865.1 bacterium | reverse complement strand
CCTGAAGGAGGAGGACCTGCTCCTGCCCAACGACGCCAAGCTGGTGGAGGACTATAAGGGCAACCAGCTGCTGCTGTTTGCCTCCCAGTGGTCCATCCAGTGGGTGCAGGACCGGAACAAGGGTCTGCAGCTGGCCGAGTTTGGCGGCGCCAAGTTCTGACGGAGCGTGACCGCTGTGAAGCCGAAGCTGATTTTGACCGATTTGGACGGCACCCTGCTGAGAGACGACAAGAGCCTGTCCCCTGCCAACCGCGCCGCCCTGGTCCGGGCGGCGGCCCAGGGGGCGGAGGTGGTGGTGGCCACCGGGCGCTTTTTCGGCGGGATTCCCCGGGAGCTGCTGGAGCTGCCCTTTCTGCGGTATTTCATTTTGATGAACGGGGCCAAGGTATATGACCGCCGGGAGGACCGGGTGCTGTACCGCTCGGAAATTCCCCTGGCCCAGGCGGAGCGGGTGATGGACCTGCTGGAGCCTTTGGACTGCACCGTGGACTGCTACCAGAATGACGTGGGATGGATGGAGCGGCGGTATTTTGACCATCTGGACTACTATGTGACCGATCCGGTGTCCCGAGCCATGGTGCGCAGCCACAGAAGGCCGGTGGATGACCTGCGGGCGCAGGTGCGGGCCGGTGGGGACACGGTGCAGAAGATGCAGGCCTACTTTCCCCATCTGGAGCTGCGGCCCCAGGTGATGGCGCTGCTGCGCCGGGAGGTGCCCGGGGTGGTTCAGTCGGTCTCCCTGCCCACCAACCTGGAACTCAACGCCGCCGGGGCCACCAAGGGCGCCGCGCTGGCGGCGCTGTGCCGGGCGCTGGGGGTGGATCCGCTGGACACCGCCGCCTTTGGCGACGGCACCAACGATGTGTCCATGCTGGCGGCCGCGGGTGTGGGCGTGGCCATGGCCAACGGGGCCCCGGAGACCAGGCAGGCCGCCGACCTGGTGACCGTCTCCAACCAGGAGGACGGCGTGGCGCTGGTACTGGACCGGTGGTTTGCAGCGGAATAAGAAGGAACAATGGAACGGGCCCGGAGCATCGCTCCGGGCCCGTTCACTGTCCAAAAGAGGGAATGGACGTCGGAAGGAAAAATGCCGCGGTCTGCGGGGAAAAGGGAGCCAAATCGCCCGCCGGCGGATAGACTGGTGCGGGGGTGATTTGGTTGGAGGAGCAGAGACAGACGCTGTGCCGGCAGCTGGACACGGTGGACACCTCAATGGGGTTTCTGGGGCTGCTGATTGTATCCCTGGGCCTGTCCTGGAAGGCGGTGGCCCTCCAGCGGGAAGGGCTGTGCGGTGCATTGCGGGGGGAGTCGGGGGAGGCGCCGGACACCGTTTTCCTCCGCCTGCCGGCCAGCGCCATTGTGGTGGGGGCGCTGACCTATTTTTTCCGTTTGGCCCTGGACGCCTGGGAGCAGGCCGGGGGGCAGGGCTGCTGCGCCCGCCGCTCCGCCCAGGTCAACCTGTGGGCCTCTCTGTTTGTGCTGGCGGCGGCCCTGCTGCGCCTGTATGACCTGGTGTGCCTCCAGAGAAGCGGGGACGCAGAGGAAGAATAGAAAAAGGCGGATGGCCAAGCCATCCGCCTGAGACTGTCGAAAAAGTGGCTTGTCAATTGATAGAAATTGACAAGCCACTTTTTCGAGTAGGCCGCACGAAATTTCAGGCTCGATTTCTTGCGAAATTGTCGCCCAAAATTTCGTGAGAGGTGTCATTTCCCAGGCGCATGTCCTTGGAAATGACTGGATTTCATTTTATTCCGCCGTCTGCGGACGGCGGAACTCCTTGCGGGAGGGCTTTTTTGACACGCTGAGGCGGATGGCCAAGCCATCCGCCTTTTGGATAGATAAGGAAACTTTTGGATCAGCTCCGGTTCTGGGCCTCCACCAGGCGCACGCCGCAGTACTTTTCCCGCAGCTTTGGCTTTTCAATCTTGCCGGTGGGATTGCGGGGTACGTCGGCAAAGATGATCTTCCGGGGGCGCTTATAGCGGGGCAGGTCCATGCAGAACTGGTTGATCTCGCTCTCGGTGCAGGTCATGCCGTCCTTCACCTGGATGATGGCGGCGGCAATTTCGCCCAGCCGGTGGTCGGGCAGGCCGATGACCGCCACGTCGTGCACCTTGGGATAGGAGGACAGGAAGTCCTCGATCTGCACGGGGTACAGGTTTTCGCCGCCGGAGATGATCACGTCCTTCTTCCGGTCCACCAGGAAGTAGAAGCCGTCCTCGTCCTGCTTGGCCATGTCCCCGGTGTGGAGCCAGCCGTCCTTCAGCACGGCGGCGGTGGCCTCCGGGTCGTGGTAATAGCACACCATGACGCCCGGCCCCTTGACGCACAGCTCGCCCACCTCGCCCTGGGGGACGATCTGATTGTCCTCGTCCACGATCTTCACCTTCCAGCCATAGCCGGGGACGCCGATGGCCCCAACCTTTCCGATGTGGTCCATCCCCAGATGGACACAGCCCGGGCCGGTGGACTCGGACAGGCCGTAGTTGGTGTCATACTTGTGGTGGGGGAAGTACTCCAGCCAGTGGTGGATCAGGGAGGGGGGGACCGGCTGGGCCCCGATGTGCATCAGGCGCCACTGGGACAGCTGGTAGTCCTCCAGCTTCAGATCCCCCCGGTCCAGAGCGGCCAGAATGTCCTGGCACCAGGGCACCAGCAGCCATACGATGGTGCATTTCTCAGTGGACACCGCCTTGAAGATGGCCTGGGGGGTGTTCCCCTTCAGCAGGACCGCCCGGCTGCCGGTGAACAGAGAGCCGAACCAGTGCATCTTGGCCCCGGTGTGATAGAGGGGCGGGATGCACAAGAACACGTCATCGTGCTTGGTCTCATGGTGGATCGCCTCCATGCGGGCGGCGTGGAGGAGGGAGGAGTGGCGCAGCAGAATGGCCTTGGGGAAGCCGGTGGTGCCCGAGGAGTAGTAGATTGCCCCTTCGTCCTCGTCATCCACCAGCACCTTGGGGGCGGCGGAGGAGCAGTTGGCGGTGGCCCGGTGGTAGTCCTCGGCAAAGGAGGGACAGGTCTCCCCCACAAAGAAGAGCAGCATCTGGGAGGAGATCTTGGGGACGATGTCCTCCACCCGGCCGATAAACTCAGGGCCGAAGAAGAGCACGTCCACGTCCGCCTTTTTCAGGCAGTAGTCGATCTCCTGGGCGGTGTAGCGGAAGTTCAGAGGGACAGCCACCGCCCCCGTCTTTAAAATGCCGAAGTAAATGGGCAGCCACTCCAGGCAGTTCATCAGCAGGATGGCCACCTTCTGTCCCTTGCGGATGCCCCGGCCCAGCAGTAGGTTGGCCACCCGGTTGGCCTTCTCGTCAAAGACAGACCAGGTGATCTCCCGGCGGTAGGGGATGGCAGAGGTGGGCTGAATCAGCTCATACTCCCGCCAGGTCACGCGGGGCTCCTCCTGAACCTCGGGGTTAATCTCCACCAGGGCGATTTCGTCGCCGTACAGTTTGCTGTTGCGCTCCAGCAGGTCTGTAATGGGCATTTCCTTCCATTCCTTTCTCAAACGGGGCTTGCCCCACAATGCTTCATTGGTTTTAACTGTTAAAGTATCATAGCCCATTTTTTCCGGCCTGTCAAGAGGAAACGGAAAATCAGATGGAAATCGTGCCGAATTGCGGAGAAAATGGCGGCGCGGGGGGGCGGAATACGCCCGGCCGGCAGGGAGATGCTGCCTGGGGAGGGGAAAAGGGGCAGAAAAAACACAGGATCCCTCTTTACCTTTGCGCTTTTATGTGCTACACTTTACACGAATGAATTCGCTCCCGGCGGGGCATGACAGGAAAGGAGTGGTATGATGCCGAAAGCGGAAAAGCGGACCCGAAGCTTGGCTTTGTATGAGACGATTTTGAAGCTGAAGGATTTGGACGAGTGCTGCAAATTTTTTGACGACCTGTGCACCCCCACCGAGCTGCGCTCGCTGGAGCAGCGGTTTGACGTGGCGGTCTATCTCCAGCAGGGGCTGGTCTATCTGGACATCCTGGAAAAAACGGGAGCCAGCAGCGCCACCATCAGCCGCGTGCGCAGGTCCATGCTGGACAACGGAGCCGGCGGGGTGATGCGGGACGTCATCCTGCGGGAGGGCCTGGGCGAGCCGGAGGGCAGCCGGGAAGAACCGTGATTTCATCTTACTTTGTCAGAACGCATAGAGAAAGCAGGGAAATAGAATGAAGCAACTGATGCTGGGCAACGCCGCCGTTGCCCGGGGGCTGTATGAGGCCGGGTGCTGTGTGATCTCCAGCTACCCCGGTACCCCCAGTACCGAGATCACCGAGGAGGCCGCCAAGTTTGACGACATCTACTGCGAGTGGGCCCCCAACGAGAAGGTGGCCATGGAGGTGGCCTTCGGCGCCAGCCTGGCGGGCAGACGCTCCTTCTGCGGCATGAAGCATGTGGGCCTGAACGTGGCCGCCGACCCGCTGTTCACCATGTCCTACACCGGCGTGAACGCCGGCGTGGTGGTGGGCGTGGCCGATGACGCGGGGATGCACTCCTCCCAAAACGAGCAGGACTCCCGCCACCATGCCATCGCCGCCAAGGTGCCCATGCTGGAGCCCTCCGACTCCGCCGAGGCCCTGGCCTTTACCAAGCTGGCCTATGAGCTCAGCGAGGAGTTTGACACGCCGGTGCTGCTGAAGATGTGTACCCGGGTGGCCCACTCCCAGTCCCTGGTGGAGACCTCGGACCGGGTGGAGCCGGAAATCAAGCCCTATGAGAAGAACATCGGAAAGTACGTCATGATGCCGGGCAACGCCATCAAGCGCCACCCCGTGGTGGAGGAGCGCACCCGGAAGCTCCGGGACTGGGCAGAGACCGCGCCCATCAACCGGGTGGAGATGGGCGGAAAGCAGCTGGGCATCATCACCGCCTCCACCTCCTATCAGTACGTAAAGGAGGTCTTTGGGGACAGCGTGTCCGTGCTGAAGCTGGGCATGACCAACCCCCTGCCGGTGAAGCTGATTTTGGACTTTGCCGCCCAGGTGGACAAGCTGGCGGTGGTGGAGGAGCTGGACCCCATCATCGAGGAGCACTGCCGCACGCTGGGACTGGAGGTCATGGGCAAGGACGTGCTGCCCATGGAGGGGGAGTTCTCCCAGAACCTGGTGGCCGCCAAGCTGGGCGGCACGGTACATACCGGCAAGGCCCTGGAGGACGTCATCCCCGCCCGTCCCCCCGTCATGTGCGCCGGCTGTCCCCACCGCGGGCTGTTCTACACCCTGAACAAGAATAAGTGTACCGTCCTGGGCGACATCGGCTGCTACACCCTGGGGGCGGTGGCCCCCCTGGCCGCCATGGATATGACCCTGTGCATGGGCGCCTCCGTCTCCGCCATCCACGGCTTCAACAAGGCCCGGGGCGCGGAGAGCGAGCACAAGACAGTGGCCGTCATCGGCGACTCCACCTTTATGCACTCGGGCATGACCGGCCTGGCCAACATCGCCTACAACCAGTCCAACTCCACCGTCATCATCCTGGACAACTCCATCACCGGCATGACCGGCCACCAGCAGAACCCCACCACCGGTTATAACATCAAGGGCGACCCCGCCGGCAAGATCGATCTGGAATCCCTGTGCAAGGCCATGGGCTTCAACCGCGTCCGGGTGGTGGATCCCTATGACCTGAAGGCCTGTGACCAGGCGGTAAAGGAGGAGCTGGCCGCCAACGAGCCCTCCGTCATCATCTCCCGCCGTCCCTGCGCTCTCTTGAAGTACGTCAAGCACAACGCGCCTCTGGCGGTGAACAAGGACAAGTGCATCGGCTGTAAGAGCTGCATGAAGATCGGCTGCCCCGCCATCTCCATCAAGGAGGGCAAGGCCTGGGTGGACAACACCCTGTGCGTGGGCTGCGGCGTGTGCGAGCAGCTGTGCCCCGTGGGGGCCTTTGAGAGCACCGGCAAGGAGGGTTAAGGCAAGATGGAAACCAAGAACATTATGATCGTGGGCGTGGGGGGCCAGGGCTCCCTGCTGGCCAGCAAGCTGCTGGGCCACCTGCTGATGGAGCAGGGCTATGACGTAAAGGTGTCCGAGGTCCACGGCATGTCCCAGCGGGGGGGCAGCGTGGTCACCTATGTGCGCTACGGCGACCGGGTCAACTCCCCGGTCATCGACAGGGGGGAGGCCGACTTCATCGTCTCCTTCGAGCTGCTGGAGGCCGCCCGGTGGCTGGGCTACTTAAAACCCGACGGCCAGATCGTCACCAACACCCAGCAGATCGACCCCATGCCCGTCATCACCGGAGCCGCCCAGTACCCGGAGAACCTGGTGGAAAAAATGAAGGCCACCGGGGCCAAGGTGGACGCCCTGGACTGTCTGGCCCTGGCCGAGGAGGCCGGCTCGCCCAAGGCGGTGAATATCGTGCTGATGGGCCGGCTGTCCCACTACTTCGACCTGCCCCAGGAGGCCTGGATGCGCTCCCTGGAGGCCATGGTGCCCCCCAAGTTCCTGGAGCTGAACAAAAAGGCCTTTGAGCTGGGGAAGAACGCCTGATTTTATCAGAAATCAAGCTGAAACATTAGGAGGACAGAGATGGGAAACCTTCTGCTGGTGGGCGCAGGCGGCGCCCTGGGGGCCATGGGCCGCTACGGGCTGAGCCTGCTGCCCTGGCAGGGGGAGCTCCCGCTGCTCACCCTGACCACCAATCTGCTGGGCGCCATCCTCATCGGCCTGATTGCCGGGCTGGCGGGGCAGGGGCGGATCTCCCCCGGCTGGACCCTCTTTTGGAAGACCGGGGTGTGCGGCGGCTTTACCACCTTTTCCACCTTCTCGCTGGAGAGCCTGACCCTTTTGGAGAAGGGCCGCTGGCTGCTGGGCGGGGGCTACATGGCCCTCAGCGTGATATTCTGCCTGGCAGGCGTGGCCCTGGGGCAGCGGCTGGGGCAGCAGGGGGCCTAGCGCCCCGCCCTGTGAACCTCTTTTGGAAACTGCATCGGCCATGGGCCGGTGAAGAGAGAAAACAAGCTTTATGGAAAGGACTGATACCCATGGAACGCTATTACCAGCCCGAGATTGAGACCGCGTCTCGGGAACAAATCAAGGCCTGGCAGGACGAGCGCCTGGTCAAGCAGGTCAAGCATGTGTGGGACAACGTGCCCTACTACCGCAAGAAAATGGAGGCCAAGGGAGTGACCCCGGAAGACATCAAGGGCACCGAGGACCTGCACAAGCTGCCCTTCGTCACTAAGGCGGACCTGCGGGACGCCTATCCCTACGGTCTGGTGGCCAAGCCGCTGAAGGACTGTGTGCGCATCCAGTCCACCTCGGGCACCACCGGCAAGCGGGTGGTGGCCTTCTATACCCAGCACGACATCGACCTGTGGGAGGACTGCTGTGCCCGTGCCATTGTGGCCGCCGGCGGCACCAATGAGGACGTGTGCCAGGTGTCCTACGGCTACGGCCTGTTCACCGGCGGCCCCGGCCTGAACGGCGGCAGCCACAAGGTGGGCTGCCTCACCATCCCCACCTCCTCGGGCAATACCGAGCGGCAGATCATGTTCATCCGGGACCTCTCCGCCACCATCCTGTGCTGCACCCCCTCTTACGCCGCCTATATCGGCGAGACCATGAAGGAGATGGGGCTCACCCCCGACCAGATCCCCCTGAAGGCGGGTATTTTCGGGGCCGAGGCCTGGAGCGAGGAGATGCGCCAGGACATCCAGAAGACCCTGGGCATCAAGGCCTATGACATCTACGGCCTGACCGAGCTGTCCGGCCCCGGCGTGGCCTTCGAATGCTCTGCCCAGACCGGCATGCACATCAATGAGGATCACTTCCTCGCCGAAATCATCGACCCCAATACCGGCGAGGTCCTCCCCGACGGGGCCAAGGGAGAACTGGTGTTCACCTCCCTGACCAAGGAGGCCTTCCCCCTGCTGCGCTACCGCACCCGGGACATCTGCGTGCTCAGCCACGAGCCCTGCCCCTGCGGCCGCACCCATGTGAAGATGAGCAAGCCTATGGGCCGCAGCGACGACATGCTGATCATCAAGGGCGTCAATGTCTTCCCCTCTCAAATCGAGACGGTGCTGCTGGAGCACGGCTATCCCGCCAACTATCAGCTCATTGTGGACCGGGTGAACAACTCCGACACCCTTGAGGTTCAGGTGGAGATGACCCCCGAGATGTTCTCCGACCAGCTCAGCGAGGTGGCCGCCCGGGAGAAGGAAATTGTGGCTGCCCTGAAGTCCATGCTGGGTATTTATGCCAAAGTGAAGCTGGTGGCCCCCAAGTCCATTGTCCGCAGCGAGGGCAAGGCAGTGCGCGTCATTGACAAGCGCAAGATTTAAAGGAGGAAGGAAGCATGAGCATCAAGCAGATTTCCGTCTTTTTGGAGAACAAGCCCGGCGCTTTGTATGCCATGACCGGGGTGCTGGCCCAGAATCAGATTGACATGCGGGCCATGAACGTGGCCGAGACCAAGGACTTCGGCATTGTCCGACTGATTGTGGACGACGTGTATAAGACCACCACCCTGCTGAAGGATGCGGGCTATGTCCAATCTGTTACCCCGGTGCTGGGGGTGGCAATCCCCGACGTGCCCGGCGGACTGAACAAGGTGCTTCAGGTGCTGACCGACGCGGGGATAAACGTGGAGTACATGTACGCCTTTTTGGGCGGCAGGGACGTGGACCACGCCTATATGATCTTCCGGGTGGAGGACGCCGCCGCCGCTGCGTCTGTGCTGGCCGCCCGGGGCATCAAGGTAGTGGAGCAGGAGGAGATGGACCGGCTGTAAGCCGTCCGCTTCGAAAACAGAGCAAGGGCCGCCCCTGTGGGGCGGCCCTTCAGCTTGCCGGCAAAGCCCTCCTGCAAGGAGTTCCTGCGGCCGCAGCCGCAGGAATCAAATTGAATCCGTCATTTCCGGCGGCGTGTACGTCGGAAATGACTCCTCTCACGAAAGACAGTCCGACTTTTTCGTGGGAGAGGAGGAGCAGCGGAGGGAACGAGTATCCGGGTTTACACGGATACAAGCGATCCGCAGCTTGTGACGACGACATCGAGGACTGTCTTTCGTGCAGCCTTTCTCGAAAAAGCGGCTTGTCAATTGATTGAAATTGACAAGCCGCTTTTTCGACAGTCTCGGGCCGCCCCTGTGGGGCGGCCCTTCAGCTTTGTTTTGGCCGGGAATACGGGTTAGGCCTGGGCGGGCTGGGCAATGACAAAAAGCATGTCGTTGCCGCCCTCCTCCTCGGTAAACTGGTTGTACATGGTAAAGTTGTAATAGAACCGCTCGGCGGGATAGATGCCGTAGCCGTCCTGGTTGTGGTCGGTGGAGTCATAGGGGTCGGCCACGATGATCACGTCGTCCTGGGTGGTCTCGGTCCCCAGGGTGTCATAGCCGATGATGACCTGCCAGTGTCCGCCCCAGTCGTTCCAGGCGATGAGAATGGGCGTGCCCTGGGCCAGCGTCTCCTGAATGGTGTCCAGCGTGAATTCGCTGTACACGTCTTCACAGTCCAAAGTGGAGGTATAAGTAAAGCCGCCGACGCCGTCAAAGATATCCAGAAGCTGCACCAGAGTGGTGCCGGGATAGCCCTCCATCTCTGTTCCGTCCAGAGAGTGGCGCAGATTCGCCAGCGTCTCCTCGTTCCAGTCCCCCAGCATGCCGTACCAGTTGAGTACCATCAGGGCGGAGGTGACGCCGCAGCTCCACTCGCTGGTCTGCTGGATGGTCTGGAACTGGGGGAGGATGGTCAGGGTATCCGTGGACTCCATGTGATAGAAGTCCGGATGGGCGAAGTAGATGGAGTCGGCGTGGTCGCCCTGCCGCTCCACCGAGTCGGACCCGTCCTCCGGGGACAGGTCGACGGCATAAGGAATCTTCATCTCATCGGAAAAATTTCCGCTGTCCGTGCTCGTCACGGACTGGTTGGTGGCATCCGCAAGGGATGTGTCCGCCGCCCCGGCCGACTGGCCTCCATTTTGTTCCCCGCAGCCGGCCAGCAGGCCCAGCAGCAGAACGGACGCCAGTGTCAGAGTGACTGTTTTTTTCATCTCTCGATCTCCTTTCGCTGTTTGCACAGCACTTCAAAATTTCTGCGCGCAGGCGCAACATACCTATTATAGGGAAGCGGGCGGAAAAAAGCAAGAAAAAAATAAAAAATTCCCATGGTTTTTTGCAGCGGGGCGGGGCAGGGCGAGCAGATCCCCTTGACAAATGAGGTTTATTTTGATAAACTTCAGACAGAGGAAGGTTTATTAAAATAAACTTGTGGAGGCGGGACAATGGAAAAGCTGTTTGAAGGGGAGTACAAGCTGATGGAGGTGCTGTGGGACGCCGGGGCGGTGAACTCCACGCACCTGGTGGAGCTTTGCCGGGAAAAGCTGGGGTGGAACAAGTCCACCACCTACACCGTCCTGCGCAGGCTGAAGAACAAGGGGGCGCTGCGCCATGAAAACACCGTGGTCACCCCCGTCCTCACCCGGGAGGAGGCCATCCGGGCCCAGGGGGAGGAGCTGGTGGAGCGGGTCGGGGGCCTGTCCCTGTTTATGACCGCCTTTCTCAGCGGCCGGAAGCTGACAAGGGAGGAGGCGGAGGAGCTCAAGCGCCTGATCGACGAGAAAATGGGGGAGGGATGAGTTGTGGCGGAACAGTGGCTGCACCTGTGGGGATGGGTAGCGGTATACTGCATCAACTTTGGGATCCTGGAAGGGCTCACCTTCGGCGCCCTGATCCTTCTGCGGCCGGTGACCAACCGGCTGCTGCGGCCCCGGCATCGGGTGTGGCTGTGGGCAGTGGGGTGGCTGGCGGCTGTTCTGATCACGTGGTATGAGGTTTTGGCCTGGATACTGCCTGTCCCCTTCTCCTTCCGGGACCTGGTCGTCCCCCGGGTGGGAGAGCGGGGGGAGCGGTCTGCCGCCCCTCTGTTTCTGCCCGACGGGGCGGGGGCGGACGGGGCCGCCTCCATTGCCCTGCCGGGGGGCGCGGAGATCCCCCTGGACGCAGCGCTGCTGGAGCGCGCGCTTCCGGTGCTGGGAGGGGTGTTCCTTGTCCTCGCCGTGGGCGTACTGGTGTGGAGCATTCGGCAGGAGCGGCGGCTGCGCCGCCTGGCCCAGCAGGGGGAGCGGCTGGACCAGACGGCCCTGGAGGAGTACGGCATCACCCGAACAAATGTGGCGGTGTGCCTGTGCGGCGGCCTGCCCGCCAGCTTTGTCTATTATGGGCACTATACCGGGATAGGGGACGGAGTAAGGTATGTGATCTGCCTGCAGCGGGAACTGCCCCGGGAGCGGATGAGGCTGGTCCTCCTCCACGAGATGGAGCATATCCGCCTGCGGCACCCCATCTGCAAGGGGTGGATGGCCCTTGCCATGGGCTTCCACGCCTGGAACCCGGTGATCTGGCTGGCCTACCGCCTCACCTGCCGGGACATGGAGCTGGCCTGCGACCAGGCGGTGCTGAAGAAGCTGGGGGATCGGGACCGGCGGGACTATACCCGCGCGCTGGTGGAACTGGGCTCCGGGCGGCACTTATGGGGGACCGTGACCTCCTTTGGGGAGTGCGACGCCGCCCTGCGGGTGCGCCGGGCAGTCAGCTGGAAGCCCGAAAGCAGGGTTCGCACTGCCGCCTCGCTCCTGCTGGCAGTTCTGATGGTGTTGTTTTTCTACTGCGGCGGGCCCGTTTGGAGCCGCTTTGCGCCGGTCCGGGGGGCTGTTCCGGAGGACTGGGCGGCCTATGTGTCCGGCGGGGCGTGGGTGCAGGAGACAGCCCGGAAGCTGGAGGAGCCGGACTGGGCCCCAACGGAGGTCTGGTCCCGCACCCCGGAGCAGCTGGTGGTTCAGGACGGGGACGGCCGGTGGTGGCTGATTTGCTTCCTCTGGAGAGGGGCCCGGGAGGATTATTCCATCGGCAGCCTTCATGAGATTCTGCGCACCCCCAGTCTGGAGGAGTACGACAAAATTCTGTGACGGAAACGGGGGAGAAAGGCGGGACCGGCCGTGGGAGTTTTGCAGGACATCGGGGGGATCTGTGAAACGGTTATGACGAACAGCTGCCGCAGGCCGGCCGGGGAGGAGCCCAAGGGCCTGAACGACGAGAAAATGGGGGAGGGGTAGGCGATGGTGGTTCTTTTCCGCGAAGGCACCTATGAGATTCTGAACTGTGGGATCTACCTGAGCCTGGTGATCGGGGTTCTGCTGATCCTGCGGCCGGTGACCAACCGGCTGCTCACCCCGGGACAGCGGATGTTCCTGTGGGGGGTGGTGTGGCTGGCGGGGTTTATGCCCATTTGGATGGAGCTGATGGGGCGGATTCCCCTGCCCATCAGCCTGCGCCAGCTGGTCACGGCCAGGACTCCCATAGACGGGTCATCCAATCTCCCCTGGTTTATTCCGGAGATCCGGGAGGCGGGGACCTACTGTCTTGCCCTGCCCGGGGGAGAGGCTGTCGCCTTCCCCGTGTCCCAGAGAGGGGCGGAGATCCTGGGGGGCCTGGTGCTGATCTACTGGGTGCTGGCCTTTTTCCTGGCCTGCCGGGGGGACAGAGGGGTGGAGCGGCTGACACGAAATGCCAGGGAGCTGGACCCGGAGGGCTATGAGGCCCTGGGGCTGAGGCCGGAGAAAAAGCTCCGGATAAAAGTGTGCCCCGCCCTGCCCACCAGCTTTGTGGTGCGGCACGTGGGGTATCATGAGATTTTTCTTCAGCAGGAGCTGCCTCCGGAGCAGATGAAGCTGGTCCTGCTCCACGAGCGGGAGCACGCCAAGCGGCACCACCCCTGGCTCCAGGGGCTGGCCACAGTGGTCTGGTGCTTCTGCTTCTGGAGCCCGCTGGTCTGGGCGGGCTATCTTCTGTTCCGCCGGGACATGGAGCTCGCCTGCGACCGGGGCGTCATGGACCGTCTGGACGAGAAGGGCCGCCGGGACTACGCACGAACCCTGGTGGAATTGGCCAGCGATAAGCCGGTGTGGGGCGGCCTGACCTCCTTTGGGGAGTGTGACGCCGCCCTGCGGGTGAAGAAGGCCGTCGACTGGCGGCCCGGCGCCCGGGACCTCAGGTGGCTGTTGGGGTGGGCGGCGGCCCTCCTTCTGGCGCTGTTCCTGCTGGGCGGGGCCCCAAATAACCGGGCGCTGAGGGCGGACGTCCTTCAGGAGATGGAGCGGATGGACATCTGGGAACAGGCGGCGGAACAGCTGGACTGGGATGCGGACACCACCTTCTATTTCAAGGGGAGCGGCTCCTTCGCCTCGGTGAAATTTCAGGACGGAGCGGGGGCCTGGCAGCAGATTCTGTACCGCCGGGAGGAGACGCCGCGCTATGGCATAGAGATACACTGTACGAGGAATGCCAGCGCCCCCCAGCCGGGGGAGTACCGGATACTGCTGCCCGGAGACCAATAGAAAACGAAGACGCCTCCGGCCCCGATACCAGGGCCGGAGGCGCTCAGCTTGCCGAAAAAGCCCTCCTGCAAGGAGTTCCTGCGGCCGCAGCCGCAGGAATCAAATAAAATCTGTCATTTCCGGGGACATGTGCCTCGGAAATGACACCTCTCACGCAAGGCGGGACGACTTTTCCCTGGGCCCCCGCAAAAACCACGGTTTCCCTGGGAGCCCAGGGAAACCGTGGTTTTCGTGGGAGAGGAGGAGCAGCGAAGGGAGCGACCATTCGCGCTTGCGCGGATGGGAGTGGTGCGCAGCTTGTGACGACGACATCGAGTCCCGGCTTGCGTGCTTACTTTCTCGAAAAAGCGGCTTGTCAATTTCGATAAATTGACAAGCCGCTTTTTCGACAGTCTCGACGCCTCCGGCCCCGATACCAGGGCCGGAGGCGCTTTTGCTTACGGCTTCTTGGGGGACTGCTCCGCCTTCCTCTGGACCAGGTGCTCCGTCATGGCCCGGTCAAAGGACAGGCAGCAGCCGAAAGGGTCGAGGACAAAACCCGCCGCCCGGTGGTCCCGGAGAATCATGGCGGCGTAGTCGTCAAAGGAGAGAAGCAGGGTCTGCTGGTTTTTTGGGCCGCACAGCTTCCGCAGCTCCTCCCAGCTGGTGAAGGCGGGGAAAAAGAGCTGGCCCGCCTGGCTGGTCAGCAGCTGGAACTGAATGGCGGTGCCCTGGCCCAGGGCGGTCTGGCCGGGGGAGGTCTGGGGCGGCGGCGTGATGGTCACCGGGGCCAGAAACCGGGCGGAGGAGATCACCAGATCCAGCACCGCCTCCCGGCTCTCCCGGCTGTTCTCCCGGTTCATCCGCTCCACCGCCGCCAGCAGCTGCGGGTTTTCCAGAGGTTTCGTCATATCTTCCATGGACAGGCCCTCCCAAATCAAGCGTGCGGTATGCCGCGGGCTATTTCTCGTCGTCCAGCAGCTGAATGCGCACCACATCCGACAGACCGGCGGGATCGCTTTCGGCCACCGGGCCGGTGAAGGTGATGGATATGCGGTCGCCCGGGTCCAGGTCGGACAGGGGGAGCGCCTCATACCGCCAGAGAAGCTCGGTGTCCTCCTCCACCTGGAAGTGAAAGCGCCCGCGGAAGTTGATGTCGTTGACCGCCAGCCCCTCCACCGTGAGGGCGCTGCCCTGGATGTCGGTGATAGAGGCGTAGAAGGTCTGGGCAAATGGACAGGGCTCCATACCCAGGCGGGCAGTCTGATACCCGGCAAAAAAGCAGACAGCGGCCCCCGCGAGGACGGCCGCACCCAGCAGCCACCGTGTTCCCTTCACCACAAGCCCTCCCTTCGGCCTTTCGTTCGCTGCCATTGTAGCATGCCGCCCCGGCGGCGGTCAAGGGGACGCCGGCTGCGGGCGGTGCGATTTTGCTGGACAAGGGTGCGCTTTTGTGGTAGGATACCGCTGACGAGTTTGATACCATCTCGTCCAAGCATAGAAGCGCTAAGGCCGCGCGCGTGCCGCAGCGTGATCACGTCGCCGCAGACTTCATGTCCCTTCGCTTTGTCCTGCGGTCAAAGCCCGCTCATTGCGCCGCTCCGGCGTGCAGAATCGAACCCGCTGCGCTGGGCTTCGACTTTGCGGCTGCTTTCAGCGGCGGAAGAGCCATTCCGCCTGCGGGTGCACGCATCCGAGAAAGGGGAACAGACCGTAGGGGCGCATAGTATGCGCCTGGCGGGCGGCTGAGAGCCGCCCCTGCGAAGGGCACAGATCATGGTGCCGCGCTCCCTTTCAAAGGGGATGGGCGCACCAGGGAAGCCGATCCGGGTATATGCCGCGGGGTGATCCGGAAGCGCGCAGGATAGGCGCACAGAACAGCCAATGTGTCTTCTATGTTCGTTCGGGGGACCGGTCCACGGGGTCCTTCCGTTCTCTAAACAAAAAATGGAGGTTTTTTTATGTCCAAATTCACCACCCGCGATCTCACCTTTGCCGCCATGGTGGCGGCCCTGTACGCCGTCATGGGGTACTTCGGAAACATCTTCGGACTGACCTTCGGCGTGGTGCAGTTCCGCTTTGCGGAGGCACTCACCGTCCTGCCCTTTCTGTTCCCGGCCACCGCGCCCGGACTGGTGGTGGGCTGTCTGATTACCAACCTGCTCTCCCCCTATGGCCCCATTGATGTGGTAATGGGTACGCTGGCCACGGCAATCGCCGCCTGGCTGACGGCAAAGATGCCCCGGTGGTATCTGGCCGCCCTGCCGCCCATTCTGGTGAACATGGTGATTCTGGCGCCCATGTGGTCCTGGACGGGGGCCGGCGCCATCAACAGCGCGTTCTGGGCGCTGTGCGGCTACAATGCCGTCACCTTTGCCATCGGGGAGACTGCGGTGTGCTATATTCTGGGCACCATCCTGCTTCGGGTGCTGCCCCGGATTGCCTTTTTCCGCAGCATGATGCCGGAGAAGCGGCTGGGGCAGACCTGCCTCCAGCCGTAAGGCGGGCCCCGCGGCCCGCGGCGGAAAGTGAAAAGCCCCCGCGCCGGATTTGTGGAGCTCCGGCGCGGGGGACTTGACTTTTGGGGACAAACAGGCTATGATAGCTGTTGCAAACGACAGGGGAGCCCGGGCAAGCGGGCTGAGAGGAGGCGGATGCGCCTCGACCCTTTTACCTGATGTGGGTTATGCCGCCGTAGGAAGTCGTGATGCTGCACAACAGCAGCGCTGCGGGGCGCCCCATGGGGTGGGCCCCGTTTTTTGACGCTCTTTTTCAGAAGGGAGAGGAAAACCGCGGACGTCCCGGCCGGGCCGGGAGCGGACAGAGGGGGAGCGCCCTGTGTCCGGGTCCGGATGCGCAGCGATGGGAAGCCGTGTTCCGGCGTGAGAGGAGGCCAGTAAGCCTCGACCGAACCTTACCGGGCGCCCTGGGGCGCCGGAGAGGCCCTGTTTGCGGCCGTCAGGCCGGAAGGAGGGGAAGTCGCTGCCTGTCCACGCGGTTTTCCCCGATCCAATTTGAAAAGGAGCGTTTTTGTTATGAAGCAGAGCAATGTAAAAAAGCTGGCCGCCGCCGGCCTTCTGTGCGCGGTGGCGGTGGTGGGGAGCATCGTGGTGGTCTTCCCCATTTTCGGCAGCAAGTGCGCCCCGGTGCAGCACATGGTTAATATCCTGTGCGCCGTCTGCCTGGGCCCCTGGTACGGCGTGGGGGTGGCCTTCTGCGCCAGCCTGCTGCGCAATCTGCTGGGCACCGGCAGCATCCTGGCCTTTCCGGGCAGCATGTGCGGGGCCCTGCTGTGCGGCCTGATCTTCTGGAAGACCCGGAACCTGCCCGCCACTTTGGCGGCAGAGGTGATCGGCACCGGCATCATCGGCGGTCTGGCCGCCTATCCCCTGGCCATGGTCTTTCTGCCCTCCGCTGCGGCGGGCGTCGCCTTCTATGGCTATGTGGTCCCCTTCCTGGTGTCCACCGTGGCCGGGTCCATTCTGGCGGGCATCCTGGTGGCCGCCCTGCGGCGCTCCGGCGCCCTGAAGGCCATGAATGCCTCCCTGAACGCCTCCCACGGATAAGAACAGAACAAGTCAAACAGCGAAACGGTTGAAAAAGCGGCTGATCAATTCGAATCAATTGATCAGCCGCTTTTCTGAGTCAGGCTGCAGGAAATTTTCGCCGCAGAAGGGCTTTTGCCGTTCGTGCTGCCCTTCCGGACGGGAAGTGGGCGAGGTCAGCGCTCCTCCCCCTCCAGGAAATAGCTGGCCTCCATGTCCGCAGTGGCCAGGGCGAAGGCCAGGGGGTATTTCTGAAAGGCCTGCCCCACGGTGCGGGCGTCCTCCGGGCCGGAGAAGCCCATGTGCCAGCGGATGGCCATGGCCTCCTCCCGGGTCAGGCGGATGAAGCCGTTGACAATGTACACCGACTTCTCCCCGTGGCCATAGGGCAGGGGGTCGTCGAAGGTATAGGTGGGCACCCGCTCCCACTGTCCCGTGGCGTCGTTTTTCACGTTGCGGAAGCCCTTTTTATAGCAGCCCACCTTGCAAACGTCGTGGAGCAGGGCCACAATGGCCACGGATTCCGGGCTGTATTCCAGACCGTACAGCTCCTGCACCCGCTCCCGCTGGAGGTAGTCCACCAGACAGTGGTACACGTTCAGGCTGTGCTCGCACAGCCCCCCCTCATAGGCCGAGTGGTAGCGGGCGGAGGCGGGGGCGGTGAAGAAATCGCTCTTGTGCTCCAGGTAGTCCAGCAGCTTGTCCGCTCCGTCCCGGGTGATGTTGGCCTTGAAAATTTCCACAAATTCCTCTTTGCAGGACATGACATACCTCCACAGACGCGCCGGGGCGCGGTAATTGGAAAACAGCGGGCGGCACGGCCCGCGACGGCTATTTTATCATGTCCGCCCGCAAGTTGCAAGGCGGGCGGACAAAAACCGCCGAAGTCCGGCGGCAGTTGACAGGCCGGAGCCGCCGGACTACAATGGGGAAAACAGAAGGGGGCGGGCACATGGAAATTCAGGGGCTGCAGAAGATGACCCTGCTGGACTACCCCGGCCGGGTGGCCTGTACAGTGTTTCTGGGCGGGTGCGATTTTCGCTGCCCATACTGCCACAATGCCGGGCTGCTGGAGGGGCCGATGCCGGCGGAGACGGACGCAGAGGGGCTGCTGGCCTTTCTGCAAAAGCGCCGGGGCCTGCTGGACGGGGTGTGCATCACCGGCGGGGAGCCGCTGCTGCGGCCCGATCTGGGCGCGCTGCTGGCCCCCATCAAGGAGCTGGGCTTTCTGGTGAAGCTGGACACCAACGGCACCCATCCGGACCGGCTGCGCAGGCTGGCAGAGGCGGGACTGGTGGACTATGCGGCCATGGATGTAAAAAACAGCCCCGGCCGGTACGCCGAGACCGCCGGGGTGCCCGGCCTGGACCTGGGCCCCATCCGGGAGAGCGCGGCCTGGCTGCTGGAGGGACATGTGGACTATGAGTTCCGCACCACTGTGGTGAGGGAGTTTCACGACGGGGACTCCTTCCGGGCCATCGGCCCCTGGCTGCGGGGGGCAAGGCGGTATTTTCTCCAGTCCTTTGTGGACCGGGACACCGTGCTGCGCCCCGGACTGCACCCCTGCGCCCGGGAGGATCTGGAGGCCTTTGCAGCCCTGGTGCGGCCCTTCGTCCCGGCGGTGGAGCTGCGGGGCGTATAGGGCGCGGGAGAAAAAAGCGGCGCGGCGGCATTGACGGCCGCGGAGCGCCGGGAAACCCTTGGGGCGGAAGGGAAGCCCCCAATCCCGGGGCGGAAAAACAATATCTTGTGCCTTGAAAATTCTACAATCCAATATGTTGACGGCGGCGAGGGGGCGTGCTATAGTGGAAGGGCGCCAAAGAGCCGGAGATGCCGGCTGACGATAAACTTTGGGAAAGTGGAGGGATGGTCCATGTACCAGGTGACAAAGCGGGACGGCACTGCCGCCGGATTTGAGATCGGAAAAATCAGCGCCGCCATTACCAAGGCCTTTCAGGCCCTGAAGAAACAGTACCACCCCAGCATCATCGATATGCTGGCGCTGCGGGTGACCGCGGACTTTGAGCCCAAAATCAAAAATGGGCGCATCAATGTGGAGGACATCCAGGACAGCGTGGAAAAGGTGCTGTCCGAGGCGGGCTATGCCGACGTGGCAAAGGCATACATTCTCTACCGCAAGCAGCGGGAGAAGATCCGCAATCTGAACTCCACCATGCTCAACTACAAGGATCTGGTGGATGACTATCTGCAGATCAACGACTGGCGGGTGAAGGAGAACTCCACCGTCACCTACTCGGTGGGCG
>JAHYYS010000050.1 GCA_019424865.1 bacterium | reverse complement strand
GGGAGATCTGGATGTCCTTGATCTCCATTTTGTTTTTGCTCAGCAGGTGCAAAATCAGGTCCAGCGGCCCCACAAAGTCCGCCATGTTCTCCGATTTTTCCTTCACCACCCCTTCCAGGTGGTAAATCGGTGCTTCCAAAGGTCCGCCTCCCAACCAAAAGCCTGGCCCGCCCCTCTCCGCGGAAAACGGGCTGTCTTTTGGATATTATACCAACATACAGGGGAAAACACAAGTTTGAAATCCCAGCTCAGGCCCGCTCCCTTGTCTTTCCCGGCAAAATATGATAAGATATGGGGCGCGCCGTTCCGACCGGGCGGCGCGCATCAACCAACTGTGACTTCGTTTTGGGAGGGGCCGCCATGACCGACTATTTTCACCTGAATCTTGACCGGGAGCACCTGCTGGGTCTGTCCAGCCTGGGTCTGGCCCACCTGGGGGACAGCGTGTTTGAGGTGATGGTGCGCGCCTGGCTGTGCCTCCACGGGAAGGCCAAGGCCAAGGATCTGCACCGGGCCACCGTGCGGTATGTCTCCGCCCCGGCCCAGGCCGCGCGGCTGGAGCGGATCCTCCCCCTGCTGTCGGAGGAGGAGGCGGACGTATTCCGCCGGGGCCGGAACACCGCGCCCCACTCGGTGCCCAAAGCCGCCAGCCGGCAGGAGTATCAGGCGGCCACCGGGCTGGAGGCGCTGTTCGGCTGGCTCTACCTTCAGGGCCGCACCGACCGCCTCAACCAGCTGTTTGAAACCATGATGGCGGATTCCGAATCCGCTCCCTCCCCCATTTTGGAACACACCTGAACCTGCAGGGGGCGGCCGCCGGAGGCGTCTCTTCCTTCCCGCGGGCGGCCCCTTTTATTTCCATACTCTAAACCGAGGTGATTGCCATGCCGCTGGACGCGCTGTGCCTGTCCGGGCTGGTCCATGAACTGAATACCGCTTTGTCGGGCGCGAAAATCGACAAAATCTATCAGCCCGGCCGGGACGAGGTGGTGCTGGCCCTGCGGGCCCCCGGCGGAAACGTCCGGCTGCTGCTCTCCGCCAATCCCAACCACCCCCGCCCCCAGCTGACCCAGATTTCCCGGGAAAACCCGGACAAGCCCCCCATGTTCTGCATGCTGCTGCGCAAGCACCTTACAGGGGCCCGCATTCTCTCCATCACCCAGCCCCATCTGGAGCGGGCGGCAGAGCTGCGGCTGGAGGCCCTGGACGAGCTGGGCGACCGGGTGGAGCGGCGGCTTATCCTGGAGGCCATGGGGCGGCACTCCAACCTGATTCTGCTGGACGGCGAGGGGCGCATTGTGGACTGCCTGCGCCGGGTGGACAGCGACATGTCGGCCCGGCGGCAGGTGCTGCCCGGCCTGTTCTACCGCCTCCCTCCCGCCCAGGACAAGCGGGATCCCACCGCGCTGGACCGGGAGGAGCTGGAGCGCCTGCTTGCCGCCGCCCCGGAGGAGGCCCAGGCCGACCAGTGGCTGCTGGACACCTTTGCCGGCCTGTCCCCCCTGGTGTGCCGGGAGCTGGCCCAGCGGGCGGGCGGATCCACCGACGTGCGTCTGCACCAGATGGGTGCGGCGGGCCGGGCGCGTCTGCTGGACGAGCTGGAGGGCCTGCTCCTATCTGTAAAGGATAACCACTTCCTCCCAACTTTAATTTCCATTGACGGAAAGCCGAAGGACTTTACATTTATGCCGGTGACTCAATATGGTGCGGCGGCCCAGCTCGCCGCATTCCCCACCTTCTCCCAGATGCTGGACCAGTTTTACGAACAGCGGGAGAGCCAGGAGCGGGTGCGCCAGAAGGGACAGGATCTGATCCGGGCGGTCACCAGCGCCCGGGACCGCACCGCCCGGAAAATCGGGAACCAGGAGAAGGAGCTGGCCGCCACGCTGGACCGGGAGCGGCTGCGGCAGTTCGGGGACATCATCACCAGCAACCTCCACGCCATGGAAAAGGGGATGGCCCGCCTGCGTGCGGCGGATTTCTATGACCCGGAGTACCGGGAGGTGGAGATCCCCCTGGACCCCCTCCTCGCCCCCCAGCAGAACGCCGCCAAGTACTACAAGGAGTACAACAAGGCAAAGACAGCCCAGGAGATGCTCACCCTTCAGCTGGAGAAGGGACGGAAAGAGCTGGACTATCTCAACAGTGTGCTGGAAACCATCACCCTGGCCGAGGGGGAGCGGGATCTGGCCGAAATCCGCCAGGAGCTGACGGACACCGGCTATCTGCGCCGCCTCTCCAAGGCCAGGGACCGGGGAAAGCGGGTGTCCTCCAAGCCCATGGAGTTCCGCTCCTCCACCGGGCTGCGCATCTCGGTGGGTAAAAACAACACCCAGAACGACCTGCTCACCTGCAAGCTGGCCAACAAAAGCGACGTCTGGCTGCACACCCAGAAAATTCATGGCTCCCACGTGATTTTGTGGACCGAGGGGGGGCAGCCCGACCTGACCAGCCTCAACGAGGCCGCCTGCCTGGCCGCCTGGTTCTCCCAGGCCCGGGAGGGCGGCAAAGTCCCGGTGGACTATACGCCGGTGAAGTTTGTCAAAAAGCCCGGAGGCGCCCGGCCCGGCATGGTGATCTATACCACCTATGAGACGGCCTGGGTCACCCCGGACGGGGATCTGGCCAAACGGCTGCGAATAAAATAAGGAACCGTGCGGGCGCTTTGAGCTTCCGCACGGGGCTGGTCACAAAAGCGGCGAGTCACTTGAAAAAAGTGACTCGCCGCTTTTCACGACTGTGCTTCAAACTCCTTCCCGTGGGCCTGAAAGAGCTCATAATAGGCCCGTACATGGTCCAGCTGGGTCCAGGGGAGCACCTCCACCGGCTCGGCGTCCAGATCATAAATCCGTGCCCCCTTCAGCGACAACAGGAAGGGCGAGTGGGTGGAGATGACGAACTGGCAGCGGTAGAACCGGGCCGAGTCCTCCAAGAAGCGGACCAGCTCCTCCTGAAGCCGGGGGGACAGGCTGTTCTCCGGCTCATCCAGCAGGTAGAGCCCCTCCTCCTGAATTTCCCGGGTAAAGTAGAGAAACGCGTTTTCCCCGTTGGATTTGCCCGGCACGTCCTTCATCAGCCGGTCCCGCACATAGCGGGATCCGCTGTGCCGCTGGGCGTCCACCACCTGGCGCAGCCGGTCCACATCCTCCAGGGATCGCATCTGGAATTTGGCGTACCTCGCGTCGGTGTATTCCTCCAGCAGCTCCCGCCGCTTGTGGTCGATGCCCTCGTTCATATACCGGAAGTCCAGCAGGTAGTCGAACACGTCGTCGCTGGTGATGATCCGGCTTTTGGCCCGGACATCCCGGTCAAAGGCGGAGGCGGTCTCCGCCCGGCACAGTTCCAGATATGCTCCGAAGAAGGAGCTGCGGTTGAACACGGCCCCCCGCCGGAGCTCCAGCTTCTCCCCGATGAGGTTCAGGATGGTGGTCTTGCCGCTGCCGTTTCCCCCGCACAGGATGGTCACCGGCTCAAATTCCAGAACGGGGACCTCCCGGTTCAGAAAGACGCCGAAGGGGTAGCGGCTGCCATAGCAGGTGCGCTTGTTCTCCCGGTTATCAGCCAGGAAATGGATCTCCGTCCCCTGCGCAGGCAGGGCAAACCGCCTGAGGTACCGCATCTCTCTTTCCTCCTTTTTTAGGACAGTATAGCACCTATGTTCCCGCAAGGCAAGGGCAGCCGCCCCCAAAAACAGGACCAAGAAAAGGACCGCACCCCGGCCTGGCCGGGGTGCGGTCTTCAATCTGTCAAAGGCCTCTCCCGCAGGCAGTCTCCGGGGGCTCAGCCCTTGCTCTTGATATACGCGTCAATGGAATGGGCGGCATTCTTGCCCGCGCCCATGGCCAGGATCACCGTGGCCGCGCCGGTGGCCGCGTCACCGCCGGCAAAGATATTGGGACAGGAGGTGCAGCCGTGCTCATCCGCGGCCACACAGCCCTTGCGGGTCTTTTCCAGACCAGGGGTCCCCTCGTAGCTCATGGGGTTGGGCGAGGTGCCCAGCGCCATAATCACCGTGTCCACCTGGGTCTTGAACTCGCTGCCCTCCACAGGCACCGGGCGGCGGCGGCCCGAGTCGTCGGGCTCGCCCAGCTCCATGCGGATACAGGTGATGGACTCCACGTGGCCCTTCTCATCCCCCTCGATGGAGATGGGGTTGGTGAGCAGGTCAAAGATGATGCCCTCCTCCTTGGCGTGGTGGACCTCCTCGGCGCGGGCGGGCAGCTCAGCCTCGGAGCGGCGGTAGACAATGTGGACCTCGGCGCCCAGCCGCCGGGCACACCGGGCGGCGTCCATGGCCACGTTGCCGCCGCCCACCACGGCCACCTTCTTCCCGTGGAGGATGGGGGTCTCGCTGTCGGGCTTGTAGGCCTTCATCAGGTTGACGCGGGTGAGATACTCGTTGGCGGAATATACGCCCACCAGGGATTCGCCGGGGATCTTCATAAACATGGGCAGGCCGGCGCCGGAACCGATAAAGACGGCCTCATAGCCCATTTCGAACAGCTCGGGAATGGTGAGCACCTTGCCGATGACCATATTGGTCTCGATGTCCACGCCCATCTTTTCCAGGTTGGACACCTCGCGATTGACAATGGCCTTGGGGAGACGGAATTCCGGAATGCCATAGCTGAGCACGCCGCCGGGGGTGTGGAAGGCCTCGAACACCGACACGTCATAGCCCATGCGTGCCAGCTCGCCGGCGCAGGTCAGGCCGGCGGGACCGGAACCGATCACCGCCACCTTGTGGCCGTTCTTGGGGGCCGTTGCCACGTTGGCAATGCCGTGCGCATCGGCCCAGTCGGCCACAAACCGCTCAATGCGGCCGATGGAGACGGGCTCCCCCTTGATGCCCCGGATACACTTGCCCTCGCACTGGGTCTCCTGGGGGCAGACGCGGCCGGAAATGGCGGGCAGGGCGTTGGCGTTGGACAGCAGCTCATAGGCGGCGGCGATGTCGCCCTCAGCCACCTTGCCCACAAAGTCGGGGATGGGGATGCCCACCGGGCAGCCGCTGACACAGGGACGGTTTCTGCAGCCCAGGCAGCGCTTGGCCTCGTTCATGGCCTCCTCCAGGGTGTAGCCCAGGGCCACCTCCTTGAAGTTGGTGCTGCGGACCTGGGGGTCCTGCTCCGCCATGGGGGTCTTGTTCATCTGCATGTTAGCCATTCATGGCACCTCCTCCCAGGCGGCAGAGATGCTTCTCCTTCGCCTTGGCCTCAAAATCCCGATAGGTGGCGTTTCGGGCGATCACCTCGTCAAAGTCCACCTGATGCCCGTCAAAGTCGGGGCCGTCCACACAGGCAAACTTCACCTCGCCCCCCACGGTCAGGCGGCAGCAGCCGCACATGCCGGTGCCGTCAATCATGATGGGATTCATGCTGACGGTGGTGGAGATGTTGTATTTTTCCGTGAGCTTGCAGGCAAATTTCATCATCATCAGAGGGCCGATGGCAAAGACATGGTCGAACTTAACGCCGCTTTCGATAAGCTCTTCCAGCTTTGCCGTGACAAAGCCGTGAAAGCCATAGGTACCATCATCGGTGCAGATATGCAGGTCGGTGCAGGCGTGGGACATCTCCTCCTCCAGAATGACGATGTCCTTCGTCTTGAAGCCGCCGATCAGGTCAACCTGGTTGCCTGCCTCATGGAGCGCACGGGCAACCGGCAGCGCGATGGCGCAGCCCAGGCCGCCGCCCAGGACGGCCACCCGTCCATAGCCCTCCACCTCGGTGGGGACGCCCAGCGGCCCCACGAAGTCGTGCAGGCAGTCGCCCTCGCCCAGCTGATCCAGGGCCAGGGTGGTGCCGCCAATCTTCTGGTAAATGACGGTGACCAGCCCATCCGCCGCGCTGGAGATGGTCAGGGGAATGCGCTCCCCCTCCTCATCCACACGAAGGATAATGAACTGGCCCGCCTTTGCCTTGGCGGCCACCAGCGGCGCATACACCGAAATCTGACCGATTTCCGGCGTCAGCGTCTTTTTCTTCGCGATTTCGTACTTCTTCACTAACAGCTCCTCCTCGTCGAGATGTTTCCCGGAATTTCTTCCGGCTTCCCTTCCGATCCATTCCCGAATATTGCTTCGCGGCCGCGCCGCGCAGATCACCTGTTACCGGCCGAACCACCGCCGGTTCCGGTAGCCGCCGCCATACCGCCGGCGCCGGCGGCCGGCGCGGATGTGCCGCACCAGGAAAACCACCAGCACCACGGCCAGAACCAGCACCAGCACCGCCGCCAGCGTGATCCAGTTGGGGCGCTTGAGCAGTTCAATGGGGTTCCAGCTGCGGCTGACATCCTTCCGGCCGTCGGAAAACGCATAGGAGTCCGGCAGTCCATCCTCGCCAAAGGAGGCGAGATAGGAGGCCAGGGCATACCACTCCTTGATCTCATTCCCGTTTTTGTCCCGAAGGATATACTGGGTAAAATCGGTCACCGGCTGTCCGTTTTCATCTTTGGGCTGGATGTTCAGCAGGCCAAAGGATTTTTCCTTTACAGTGCCCAGCATCTGGGCGGAATACATCCCCGTCACCACCCGGTACAGGCGGTCGTCCTCGATCCGGACCGGGCCGGCGCTCCCCCCGGCAAAGGCGGGAGCCTGCAGCGCGGCCTGTGTCACCCGGTTAAAAAACATCCGGTGGGTATTAAAGGAATACGCAATTCCCGACAAATACAGCTGGGCCTCCGGCATAATGGGGGTAACCGAGGCGTCCACCTCCAGCACCGCCCGCAGCTCTTTTCCCGTGAGGTAGACCCCTACCAGGGGATAGCCGGAGGTTCCGTCCGCCCCCACCCCCATGGACAGCACATCGAAGGCCTGGGACACGGTCACATCCCCGGAGTACAAAGGGGCGCGGAGCACACCGGCCGCTGTCACCGCGACGGTCTCCGCCTCGGGCGCCTCCGCCTCCAAATTGGAGACCGCCCACAAATAGGAGTCCGCCGCCAGCTCCCCCAGACCGTTCCCCTGCTGGATTCCAGCGGGCGGCGTGTCCAGGTTAAAGCCGCTGGTGGTCAGCACCTGGTCATATGTCAGGCCATAGGCGGAGAGATAGCTGGCGTCCACCTGGGCCTTCCAGCTGTCAGCCAGCGCCTGAATCTCCGGATCCTCCGGCAGCGTCTCGTCAATGGGAATCAGCTGATAGTCCACCAGCGTCTTTTCTCCCTCCGCGTTCCAGCGCAGGGTAATCGAACCCAGGTTCTGACAATAGGGGCCGGCGGAGACAATATAGGTGTCCCCGGACACAATGGGCTCGGTCAGGGTGGTGTGAGTGTGACCGGAGACAATCAGGTCAATGCCCTCCACCGCCTCGGCCAGCTGCTCGTCCTCGGACAGGCTCTTTTTCTCGTTGGTCCCGCTGTGGGACAGGCAGATAATAAAGTCCGCCCCCTGCTCCCGCAGGGCTTCCACACACCGCTGGGCGGCCTGGGCCGGATCCTCCAGGGCAAAGCCGGAGGCGGGGGCCATGGAGTGGGACTCCGTCCCCATCAGGCCGAAGATTCCATAGGTGACGCCGCCCCGCTCCAAAAGCAGAGTCTCCTGCACCCCGTAGGCCGCCATGGCCCGCTGAATGTCCAGCTGGTCCGGATTGTCCCGGGCGGGCTTGTAGTTGGCCATCAGCAGGGCGGGCAGCGCATCGCCGCTGAGGGCGGCGGACTGAAGCATCCGGGCAAAGCCGGTTCCCTCGTGATCAAACTCATGGTTCCCGGCAGTAACCGCATCGTACCCCATGGCGCCCATCGTCCGCAGCTCGGCGGCCTGGGTGGTATACAGCGTTTGAATCAGGGAGCCGATGGAGAAATCTCCGCCGTCCACCGTCAAAGCGTCGGGGTGCTGAGCACGCTGGCGCTCCAGCGCGGTCATCAGGCGGGCATAGCCCCCGGACTCCCCTCCTGTGCCGTCGGCCTGGGGAAAGAAATGGGAGTGCAGATCGTGGGTAAACAGAACCGTGGTCTCCCAGGACTGCCCCGCCCCGTCGGCCGACGCCGGCAGAATCAGAGCTGCAAGCAGCACCACAGCCAAAAGCAGGCTGGTGAAACGAAGCAGGTGCTTCAACTTGATACCTCCCCCAAACTACCTTTTGCTCTCCTGACTCCGGGATTCAGCCCGCCTTTCAGCGGATCAGGTCGTGCTGAACCGGGCGATAAAACAGTTTCCGAACTTCCTCCTGGCAGTCTGTCTGGCCCAATACCCACATCAGCTTGGTCGCTGCAGATTCCAACGTCATATTATACGCCTCAAGAAGCGGATATTTCGCTTTGACTTGCTGGCCCACCTGATAAACCGACATATCGCTGCCCTCATAGGGCACCTGGGTCATCATGACAATGGTGCGTCCCGCCGCCATCCACTCCCCCATAGCCCGGGCCAGCGGCCCGTTCCCGCCGCCGGGCAGGCCGCCCACCCCGAAGGACTGAAGGATCACAGCCCGATAGCTGTCCTTCAGCTGCTCCAGGGCCTGGGCTCCCATTCCGGGAATCAGCGTAAGCAGCAAAACCCGATCCTCCAGGCTGTTATAGATGCTGGGCTGCGCATCCGAAGCATAGTTTTGGGGCGCCAGATAACGGGTCAGCCGTCCGTCCCGGATCACCGCAATTTCCGGATAGTCCACACTGGAAAAAGCATTATAGCTCTTGGTTCGCTCCTTCCTCGCCCGGGTACCCAGAATCACCTTGCCGTCAAAGGCCAGACAGACATCGTGGGAGTCCGGATCGGCCGCATAAAGGAAGGCGTGATATAAATTTGTCCTGGCGTCTGTATCATACAGGCAGATGGACTTCTGTGACCCCGTCAGCACAACGGGCTTGGGTGAATTCTGAATCAGATAGGACAAGGCGGCCGCGGTATAGGCCATGGTGTCAGTGCCGTGGGTAATGACAAAGCCGTCGTATTCCTGATAATGGGACGCCACTGCCCCAGCCATCTCCAGCCAGTGTGACGGACCTACGTTGGTGCTGTCCAGATTCATCAGCTGAAGGGTTTTAACCTGACACAGCTGTCCCACAGCGGGGACATAGCTCAGAATCTCCTCGGATGTAATGGCCGGGCTCAGTCCCTGCCCGCTTTCCCGGGAAGCAATAGTCCCTCCCGTAGCCAACATTAAAATCCGTTTCACCCCTGCCGCCCCCCATCTTTTTATTTTCTTATAAAAAGATTTCCACCGGCCGGCGCTGTGAAAATTTTTCCGTCAGGCGGCTTGCCAGAACAGAGCTGTTATAGCCCAGCGCTCCCACCGGACAGTGGGACACACAGGCCATACAGCTGATGCACTTCTGATCGTCCCACAGCAGGGAGGACGGGTCCATGGCCCCCGTGGGACACACCTGCGCGCAGAAGCCGCAGCCCAGGCAGATGTCCCAGTCCCGATCCTTCTGCACCGGGATCGGCCGCTTCTCCTTGGGGGTTGGGTTGCCCGGCACCTGGGCCGGCATCCAATCACCGGCGGCCAGCTTTTGCTCCACCTGCCGGGCAAAGTCCGCCAGAACCGCCCGGTCCTCCTCGTCCGGCCTGCCGGCGCCCAAGGTGGGCGCAAAAATGTGGGGGGTGACCACGGCGGCCGCCCCCACGCAAAGAAAGCCCCGCTCCTCCATCAGCCGCTTCATCTGGGCCAGTGCGTCATCATAGTTGCGGTTTCCATAGGCCGCAGCCAGCACACAGGGGGTGTTCTCCCCCTTCAGCCCGTCCAGCAGTCCGGGCACCTGGGGGATCACCCCGGCATACACCGGCAGGCCCAGTACCAACAGTTCGTCTGCGCCCAGGTTAATCTGAACCGGCTCTTTCGTCCCAAGCTGGACCCAGTTCACTTCGCCGCCCCAACAGGCGCACAGTGTCTCCACAGCCCGCTTTGTCCCTCCGGTCGGGCTGAAAAATGCCGCGGTTATCTTTCTGTTCATATGTCTGCCTCCCTGCATTCAACCCCCGGGTTCAGGACGCCTCCCGCCCCTTTCAAAACACCCGGGCATTCCCATCTCCCACCTGATCACAGGCACTGGAGATACTTTCCATATAATGTCATGTCCAGCTCCTGGCCGGTGGCATGGACCTGCTCCTCCGTCACCCATCCTTCATACAGGCCCAGCTCCTCCAGGCATCCCACATAGCGACCGGTGGTGTCCTGGATATGCTTGATTGTCCGGCCCGCCTCCAGCAGGCTGTCCGCTGTGCCGGCATCCAGCCAGGTGAAATTTTTCTCCAGAGGAATCACCCGCAGTTCTCCCCGGCGGAGATACTCCTGATTGACATCGGTGATCTCCAGCTCCCCCCGGGCAGAGGGCTTCAGGCCGCGGGCAATCTCCATCACCTGATGGTCGTAAAAATACAGCCCCGGCACAATATAATTGGACTTGGGGTACCGGGGCTTTTCCTCAATGGAAATAGCCCGGCCATCCCGGCCGAATTCCACCACACCAAAGGGCCTGGGATCCTCCACCCAATAGCCGAACACTGTGGCTCCCCGTTCCAGCGCTGCGGCCCGCTTCAGGGTGGCGCCCAGGGTGGGGGCATAGAAGATATTGTCCCCCAGCACCAGACAGACCCGATCGCCGCCTACAAAGTCCTGCCCAATCAGCAGGGCGTCGGCAATGCCCCGGGGCACCATCTGTTCCGCATAAGAAATACGGATCCCATACTGACTTCCATCTCCTAACAAAGCAGCAAAGGTATCCGTCTCCCCCGGCGGAACAATGACCAGAATATCTGAAATTCCAGCCTGCATCAGGATTGCAATGGGGTAATAAATCAGCGGTTTGTCATACACCGGAAGCAGCGGCTTGCACACCGGCTTGGTCATGGGGTAAAGGCGGGTTCCCTTTCCCGCCGCCAAAACAATTCCTTTCATATGCTCCTCCTGTCACCGCAGAAAAGGCAGGCGGTTCTGCCCGATCTGCCGCTCGATATTGTGTGCTGTCGTATCTTATCCCCTGTGTGGACTGGATACACCCGTCATCTTCGGAACCGCTCCCGGCGGGACGTTACATTGCCGTTCAAATTTCTGTCTGCCGCCTTCCTGCCTGAAACGGGAGCAGACGGCATGCCTCCATCAGCGGCCGGCCCCCATAACTTCACCCGCAGCGGTTCCCAACGGGCGGATTCAACTGACACGGTCCGTGGTACAACGGCCGCTTTGCGGCTATTGTACCACGGACCGCCGATTTATTACAAGCCCTCCTGCAGGAGTTCCACAAATTTTAACTTTTAAGGGTAGAACAAAATCATATGCAGGATTGCCGTCTTCTCCCCCACATTCCGGTAAGAGTGGACTGTATCCGCGCGGAAGCGCACGCTCTCCCGTTCCCCCACCCAAAACTGTCGGATCCCCGCGTTAATTTCAATCCGGCCGCCAAAAACAGTAATCAGCTCCGCCGTCCCCTTCAGGTGAGGCTCCGACTCCCAGAAGCTGCCCGGATCCAGTTCCAGATAATAGACCGCAAACCGGCGGTTTTCGTCATCCGGAAACAGCGGATAGTTTCTCACCCTTCCCCTGTCCTCCAGAATGGGCTGGATTTCATCTGTTTTCACCAGCTCATACTCCTCCTTGGCTCGGACGGTCAGCGCGTCAAAGGGCACCTTCATCCCGTTGGAAATCTTCCACAAGGTAGAGATAGTTGGGTTTCCATCCCCCCGCTCCACCTGGGCCAGCATACTTTTGCTGACGCCGCTCAGCCTTGCCAGCTCCTCTATGCTCAGCCTCCGCTCCTCCCGCAGGCGTCTGATATTTTTTGCAACAATAAAATTCATGGGATCCAAAAAATCGTCCCCCCCTATTGACAATATAATAGTCATATTATATTATTATATTGTTCTTGAACGATATAATAACGCTTTTACATTATTATACGCTTTTTCAGTGCAATGTAAAGAGCGGAACAGATCTGCCGTCAGGAGGTATTGTTATGTTTCCGGCCTTCGATTTTCTGATCTATTGCTTTGTCACCGCATATACTCCCGGCGCAAACAACCTGCTGTCTATGAGCAATGCGGCCCGGCTTGGCTTCCGGCGCACGCTGCGCTTTCTGGCAGGCATCGTCTTTGGCTTTCTGGTGGTTATGGCGGCGTGCACCCTGTTCAGCTCCACCCTCTATGCGCTGCTGCCCAGGGTCAAGCTGTGGATGCAGATTCTGGGCGCCGCCTACATGCTGTTTCTGGCCTGGAAGGTCTGGAAAAGCTCCGCCGACCTGTCGGCAGAAAGCGGCAGCGCGGCCAGCTTTCTCTCCGGCATGCTCCTGCAGTTTATGAATCCCAAAATTTATATCTATGCCATCACCGCCATGTCCCTTTACATCCTGCCTTTCTACCACACCCCCGCGGCACTGGCCGGCTTCGTCCTCATTTTAACTTTGATCGGCGCCTCCGGCTGCTTTGTCTGGGCCCTGTTCGGCGCGGCCTTCTGCAAATTTTTCGCCAGACATCCCCGCGCGGTCAATCTGGTTATGGCGCTTCTGCTGGTCTACTGCGCGGTATCCCTGTTCCATTGACCGCCGCTATGCCGGCGCAGTTCCCTTCCTCTGTCCCGGCATATTCCCCTCAAAGCGCGTACTTCTGAATCCGCAGATGCTGAAAAGGAGGCAGGCACAAACGTGCCTGCCTCCTTCAGCGTGTCAAAAAAGCCCTCCTGCAAGGAGTTCCGCCGTCCGCAGACGGCGGAATAAAATGAAATCCAGTCATTTCCGAGGACATGTGCCTGGGAAATGACACCTCTCACGAAATTTTGGGCGACAATTTCCCAAGAAATCGAGCCTGAAATTTCGTGCGGCCTACTCGAAAAAGTGGCTTGTCAATTGATAGAAATTGACAAGCCACTTTTTCGACAGTCTCAAGGAGACAGGCACAAACGTGCCTGCCTCCTTTTCATTGTCCGCATATAACCGATATGCTGTTTGTAAGAGAACCGTTCCGCCCGGTCAGGGCCTGGCCCGGAATCAGCCCAAGATCACCAGCAGGTCGTCGGTGTTGACGGTGGCGCCGGTGGAGACGGCGATGGACTTGACCGTGCCGTCCGCGGGGGCGGACACCTCGATCTCCATCTTCATGGCCTCCAGCACGATGAGCACGTCACCCGCCTTCACGGACTGGCCCACGGAGCACTCCACCTTAAAGATGCTGCCGGGCATGGGGCTGTTCACCGCCGTCTCACCGGCGGCGGGAGCCGCGGGCGCGGGGGCAGCGGCAGGAGCCGGAGCAGCCGCAGGGGCGGCTGCCGGGGCCGCAGCGGGCGCGGGAGCCGGTGCGGGGGCAGCGGCAGGAGCCGCAGCAGGAGCGGGAGCGGCAGCCACGGGGGCGGCGGGGCCGTCCGCCTTGGCCACGGAGACCTGGAAGGGCTTGCCGTCAATGGTCACGGTAAAGGAGCCGGTCAGATCCTCCCGCTTGCCCATCTGCAGATAGGGCGGCTGGTAGGAAGCGGCGAACTGGGGGATAGGCCGGCTGGTATAGCCGGGCACCACCGGGGCGGGCACTTCGGTGTAGTACACATGGCCCTGCCACGCGGGAACCGGGGCCAGGTCCTCCTTCTTTGCGGCGGGAGCGGGAGCTGCGGGGGCAGCAGCCTTCTTGGGCTCCTCCTTCTTGGGGAAGCCGGCCGCCCGGTCCTTGAAGAAGGCCATGGCAACCTGGGGGAAGGCGATGTAGCTGAGCACGTCCTCGTCGCTCTTGGCGGTGTCGCCCAGCTCCTTCTTGGTCTTCTCAAACTCGGGCTCCAGAGAGTCGGCAAAGCGCCCCTCCACCAGGGGGGTGTCGCCCAGGATCTTCTTCTGGATCTCCGGATCGATGGGGGCGGGGGTGCGGCCGTACTCGCCGCGGCAGTAGGCCTTGATCTCCTTGCCCACCACCTTGTAGCGCTCGCCGGCCAGCACGTTCTGCACGGCCTGGGAGCCCACCATCTGGCTGGTGGGGGTGACCAGCGGAGGATAGCCCAGGTCGGCGCGGACCTTGGGGGTCTCGGCCAGGGCCTCGTCCAGCTTGTCGATGGCGTTCATCATCTTCAGCTGAGAGATCAGGTTGGAGAGCATGCCGCCGGGAATCTGATAGTTCAGGCACTGGGTGTCGGTGGCCATGGAGATGGGATCCAGGGTGCCGTCCTTCAGGAAGTCGGCCCGGACATCCTTAAAGAAGTCCGCCATCTTGATCAGCACCTTGTCATCCAGGTCCACCTGATAGCCCAGCTGGCGCAGCGCGTAGGCCAGGGTCTCGGTGGCGGGCTGAGAGGTGCCGCCGGAGAAGGGGGAGATAGCGGTATCAATGACATCGGCGCCGGCCTCCACCGCCTTCAGGTCGGTCATAAAGGCCAGACCGGTGGTGCAGTGGGTGTGGACGACCACGGGCAGCTCGGGCACCGCGTCCTTGATGGCAGACACCAGGTCATAGGCGTCCTTGGGGCCCATGATGCCGGCCATGTCCTTGATGCAGATGGACTGCACGCCCATGCTCTTCAGATCCTTGACCATCTGGACATTCTTCTCCAGGGTATGTACCGGGCTGGTGGTGAAGCAGATGGTGCCCGAGGCGTGGGCCCCCTGCTTGTTGGTCTCGTCGATGGCCACCTCCAGGTTGCGCACGTCGTTGAGCGCGTCAAAGATACGGATGATGTCGATTCCGTTCTTCACAGAGTACTCCACAAATTTGCGCACCACATCGTCGGGGTAGTGCTTATACCCCAGGATATTCTGGCCCCGCAGCAGCATCTGGAGCTTGGTGTTGGGCATTTTGGCGCGGATTTTGCGCAGGCGCTCCCAGGGATCCTCCTGCAGATAGCGCAGGCACACGTCAAAGGTGGCGCCGCCCCAGACCTCGGCGGAGTAGAAGCCCGCCTTGTCCATGGTCTCCAGAATGGGCTCAAATTTGCTGTAAGGGAGACGGGTTGCGATAAGCGACTGGTTCGCGTCACGCAGCACCGTCTCCGTGAAGTTTACTTTTCTCATGTCAATCGACCTCCGTATTGCTTCATCGAGCATTTTTTGCCTTGTGCAAGACACCCCAAATTATGATGGCACGATCCTCTCCATGGCTTTGATTCAATAGGCTTCTCCCATTTTAGTATAACTTCTTCCATAAAGCAAGTCCCTGTGCGGGATTTCTTTATGGTTTTTCCATACTCCGGTGCCCATGGTCTGTCATTTTACCGGAACGTATGTTCTTCCAGATATGCCGCAATCTTTTCTTTCACTTCGTCCAGGTCCGGACTGCACAGCAGGGGCAGCAGCTTCGCCAGCTCCTCCCCCTCCAGATCCCACCACCGCAGCCGCTGCAGCAGGTCAATCAGGCCGCTTTCAAACCGGGGCTTGATCACCCGGGCCGGGTTGCCCCCCGCCACGTGATAGGCGGGCACATCCCGGGTCACCACGGAGTATGCGGCGATAATAGCCCCGTCCCCGATGGTAACCCCGGGCATAATCACGCTCTCCCGGCCAATCCAGACATCATTGCCCACCGTAATGTCGCCCTTGTGCGGCAGCTGGGACAGATGGGGCGGAACCGCCCGCTCCCACGCGCCGCCAAAGACGGCAAAGGGATAGGTGGTCACACTGCTGATCCGGTGATTGGCTGGGCCCATAATAAATTTTGTGCCGCTGGCAATGGCACAAAATTTCCCGATGATCAGCCTGTCGCCAAACTCCGGCCAGTTGAACAGCACATTATTTTTCTCAAAGCCGGCGGGATCTGTGTCGTCGTCATAATAGGTGTAATCCCCCACCGAGATGTTGGGGGCGGAAATTACATTCTTAATGAAGCAGGTGGTCCCATACTGATTGGGGAACACCTGGTTGGGATTTGGAATCTGATCCATGCCTTTTCTCCTTTATAATAAATAACTGCGGTGCATCACATCCTTTCCCCGGCCCGTCCAGCGGAAACCGCCCTCTTCTTCCGCGTCTCCTTCACGGAGCATCACTCCTTCAGCCCGCCTGGCCCGGCAGGTATTTTCCTTTTATTGCAGCGGCGGGCAGCAGCGCCCGTCCAGCGCCTATCTTATCATACCCATTTCAGGATAGCAACCCATAAAAAAACACCGCGGCAGGCCGTGAGAAGCTGCCCCGGTGTTTATCCATTTCCGTCAGCGCCGCGCTGAAATGACTTGTTCTTCATCGCTCGCTGCACGTTTCGCACTGATTGTCGGCGGAAAACTCGTTCCCAAAGATCAGATCGTCCACGTCCTTATCCGCACGGACCTGAGTCCAGATGTTGTCCACCTCACGCTTTGCCATTGTCATGGTGTTACCCCCTTGTCATGTTTCATTTTTTCTTCTTGTGTGATGCATCATACCATCAAAAAGGGTATAAAAATACCACCGTCCGTTTTCTGCAGACGATGGAGAACAGCCAGCCGGTGAACGCATGCCCTTTAACCGTCACGCCTTCACGCACAGGAATACTCCATTAGCCTGCAGAACCCACAGCCGCCCTGGGTAACATAATGCTGATGCTGCATCCTGTGCTCACCTCTCCCTCGTTGATGTAAAACCGGCAAAAAAGCCCGTGGCCTGTGTCCAGAACGACCGTCCTCGGCCCTCTGTCCACCTTCCGCGGGATGACAATTCCAGTATCAAATTGATGCTTCTCCTAAAGAAAGACATCGCAATGTCTTGACTGTCCAGACCGCCCTTGGTCTGACTTCCTGCGGAAGCTTCTCTTCCGGTTTGTTTTATTGTAAACCTTTCCGCCCGTTTTGTCAAGGTCTTTTTGCAAGATTTTTTTCTGATTCTGCAAATGACAAAACAAAATAATAAAAACGCGGGCCGCAGAACCCGCGGCTCCGCGGCCCGCTCCGCCCTCAGCCGGGCTGCTGATTGGTAAATTTGGTATAGGCCTGGCTGATTTTGCTTGCAGGCGCCTGCTCCACCTGATACCAGCCCTTGGACTGGGCCATCTGGAACAGCTCCGTCTGGGTTGTGTGGCTCTGGGTGAGCAGTTTCAGGAAATCGTCCCGGAGGGACTGGTTGACACACTCCGAGGCGTAGGTGTCATAGTTGGCGGACATCTTTTTTTCACTGCACAGAAAATCGGTCATGCGCTCCTGATCGTTCATATTGTTCTCCTTTTATCGCAGATGGTTCAGCAGGGTGGTGTAGTTCTGCTTGTGCTGGTCGGCACAGCACTGGAATTTCTGTTTCAGCTCCTGATCCTGGCACTCCTGGACTGCGGCCAGGTACTTGCAGTGAAGCACCCGCTCGAAATCCAGCTGGTCGGACAGGGCGTTGAGCTCTTTGCTGGACAAATTCGGCATACTTGCGTTCTCCTTTCCGCCGGGGAGGTCCCCGTTACTGGGCCTTAGTTTGCCTGTTCTCTCCCCTTTTATGCGGGATTTCCGGCCTTCCCTCCCTATTAAAGCGCCACACCAGATGGGGCCGCCCCTCCACCTGCTCGATCCGCGCCAGGCAGAACAGCGCGCTGAGCGGCATGGGGCTGTCCGTCCGGAAGGGCGCCGCCAGACAGAAACCGGCGTCTCCCCTCTGGCACAGCATGGGCCCCTTTACCGCCCCCCTGGCCACCGGGTCCTGTATCAGCCGCTCCGGGTGCTGCTCGCAGTACCACCGCTCCGAGCCGGAGAAGGGAAAGGCCAGCGGGGCCTCCGCACCGGTGGGCGGCCAGCAGCCCGCCCGCTCCAGCGTATCCAGGGACATGTTCCGCTCCAGCCGCAGGCAGTCCCCCTCCGGGGCCAGGGTGCCCAGCAGCATCCGCCCGCCAGCTCCTCCGCTGAGCCAGACCTTATAGAGTCCCCGGCCGTCCCAGGGCCGCACCGCCTGGACACGGACCCGGCCGCCCTCCTGACGCAGGCGCAGCGTCCCGCCCCCCGCCATATCCAGCTTCCAATCCATGACGCTCCCCCCTCCTCCTTCATCCTATGCGGCGCCGGCTGGGAACAATCGGGCAATTTTCTGCCTGACAGCGGATTCTTCTCCCTCCGGACAAATCTCTTCTTGACAAAACGGACCGGAGCCGCTACAATATTTCACAAGCAAATGCGATGACGGGAATAAAGACAGAGGATACCCCCTCAGAGAGCCGGTGGATGGTGCGAACCGGTGGGCGGTGCCTGCTGTGGATAACTGGTCCCCGAGCTTTCCGCCTGAACCACGCAGTAGGGCGGAACGTATGGCCTCGTTACCGGCCGCGGCCTTGTTGGAGGCTTTGAGGGCCGTTCGGGCAACCGGCGGCTGAACCAGGGTGGTACCGCGTTGTAAGGAATTCAACGCCCCTGACTTGAAAAAGTCGGGGGCGTTTTTTTTTCGTCGAAAAAGGCCGGCCTTTTCCGACGAGCAGGAGCCGCAGCCCGCCGCGCGCGCCCTACGGGCACACTTGCGGTCTGAGATGTGTTTTTTGGTCAGCAAAGCCGCCCCAAAAACAGATCTCACAGATTTTGCCGCTGCGGCGGCGCAACGCTGCGAGGCTTTTTAAAACTTCTCTCGACAGATCACAAACTCGATACAGGAGGAAAAGAGCATGAAACCCGGATATCAGAAGTACATCCCCTTCCAGCCCCAGCCCATCGAAAACCGGACCTGGCCCGACAAGGTCATCACCAAGGCGCCCATCTGGTGCTCGGTGGACCTGCGGGACGGCAACCAGGCCCTGGTGGACCCCATGAACCTTCAGGAAAAGCTGGAGTACTTCCACACCCTGATCGACATCGGCGTCAAGGAGATCGAGATCGGCTTCCCCTCCGCCAGCGAGACGGAGTATGAGATCTGCCGGGAGCTGATCGAGGGGGGACACATCCCCGATGACGTGACCATCCAGGTGCTGGTCCAGGCCCGGGAGCACCTGATCAAAAAGACCTTTGAGGCCATCCAGGGGGCCAAAAACGTCATCCTCCACTTCTATAACTCCACCTCCACCCTCCAGCGGAAGGTGGTCTTCCACATGGACTGCGACGGCATCACCAAAATCGCCACCGACGCCGCCGACCTGATCTACGAGATGTCCCAGCCCATGATCGCCCAGGGGATGAACCTGCGCTTTGAGTACTCCCCCGAGTCCTTTATGGGCACCGAGATGGACTATGCCGTGGAGATCTGCCAGGCGGTGCTGGAGCACCTCCACGCCACCCCGGAGAACAAGGTCATCCTGAACCTGCCCACCACCGTGGAGAACTGCATGCCCAACCAGTTTGCCGACATGCTGGAGTACTTTATCCGCAGGCTGCCCTCCCGGGACAGCGCCATCATCTCCCTCCACCCCCACAACGACCGGGGCACCGGCGTGGCCACCACCGAGATGGGCCTGCTGGCCGGGGCCGAGCGGGTGGAGGCCACCCTGTTCGGCAACGGCGAGCGCACCGGCAACGTGGACATGGTCACCCTGGCTATGAACATGTACACTCAGGGCGTGGACCCGGAGCTGGACTTCCACGACATCAACAAGATCAAGGAGATGTTCGAGCGCACCACCAAGATGCCGGTGGGCGACCGGCAGCCCTATGCCGGCAAGCTGGTGTTCACCGCCTTCTCCGGCAGCCACCAGGACGCCATCAACA
>JAHYYS010000005.1 GCA_019424865.1 bacterium | reverse complement strand
AAGGGCTATGCCCGCACAGTGACAACCACCAGCTTCGCTGGTGGATGTGTTCATTCGAGAAAGGCTGCACGAAATTTCCCCTCGATTTCTTATGAAATTGTCGGCAAAAATTTCGTGAGAGGTGTCATTTCCGAGGCACATGTCCCCGGAAATGACGGATCTCATTTGATTCCTGCGGCTGCGGCCGCAGGAACTCCTTGCAGGAGCGCTTTTTCGGCAAGCTGAACCGCGCCTCTTCCGGGTGCCCCGGAGGAGGCGCGGCATATTTTATTGCTTGTTAAACTGTAATCAGCTCATAGGTCCGGCTGCCCAGCCCGATTTTCTCCGCGTGCTCCAGACAGCTCTTCCAGTCCGATTCCGGCGTGGTGTTTTTGAAGTGGTCGTGATGGTCGTGGAACCCCTCCTTGTGCATCGCGTCGTCCAGCAGGCTGCCGGGAACAGGCGTCTGCCGCAGGCAGGCGTCGGCGCAGGCCTGATCCAGCGCCACCGGGTCAAAGGAGGCGAACATCCCCACATCCGGGAGAATCGCCAAATCGCTCTCCCCGTGGCAGTCACAGTAGGGAGACACCTCGATGACCAGGCTGATATGGAAATGAGGCCGGCCATCCACCACCGCCTTGGCATACTCCGCCATCTTATAGTTCAGCATCTCCGCGGCGGAATCCTGGGGGCTGTAAATGGCGTCAAAGGGGCAGGCCGCGATACACCGGCCGCAGCCCACACATTTCTCGTGGTCGATAGCCGCTTTCTTCTCCGGATAGGAGATGGCACTCTGGGCGCACTGCTTAGCGCAGAAACGGCACCCCACGCACAGATCCCGGTTCACCTCCGGCTTTCCGTCGGCGTGCTGCTCCATCTTGCCCCGGCGGCTGCCGCAGCCCATGCCGATGTTCTTGATGGCGCCCCCGAAGCCGGCCATCTCATGCCCCTTGAAGTGGTTCAGACTGATGAACACGTCAGCGTCCATAATGGCCCGGCCGATTTTCGCCTCTTTTACATATTCTCCTCCCTTTACCGGGACCTCCACATCGTCGCTGCCCTTCAGCCCGTCGGCAATGATGACCTGACAGCCAGTGGAGAACGGGGAAAATCCGTTCTCATAGGCGCTTTCAATGTGCTCCAGGGCGTTTTTCCGCCGTCCGGGGTACAGAGTATTGCAGTCGGTGAGGAAGGGAAGTCCGCCCAGGGACTTTACCACATCCGCCACCCGCTTGGCATAATTGGGGCGCAGATAGGTCAGATTGCCCGGCTCGCCGAAATGAATCTTGATGGCGGTCATCTTATGGTCAAAGTCAATGGTGTCAATCCCCGCCGCGCGAATCAGCTTTTCCAGCTTGTCCAGCCGGCTTGTCCCCACCGGAACCCGAAGGTTGGTATAATATACTTTGGAAGTCTGCATACAAAACGCTCCTTATTTTCAAATCACAGGACCTTCTGCCGGCTGCTGCTCCGGCCGGATCCCTTTTGGAATCTGCATCCTCACCCCGCCGACAGGCACGGCAGGAAGAGTCCACTTTTTTCTTCATTCGGATGCTCTATTGGAGCAGCTCCAGGAATTCCTCCTCGCTGAGCACAGGCACCCCCAATTCCTGGGCTTTCCGCAGCTTGGAGCCCGCGTCCTCTCCGGCCACCACATAGGTGGTCTTTTTGGACACGGACCCAGCCGCCTTTCCGCCCCGGGTCTCAATCATTTCAGCGGCCTCGTCCCGGGTAAAACGCTCCAGCTTTCCGGTGAGCACAAAGGTCATTCCCGCGAAGCGCCGATCCTCCCCCTGCTGCGCGGCAGTCATGTTGACCCCCGCCTCCCGCAGCCGGGCAATCAGGTGCTTGCTCTGAGGGCTGGCCATCCACTCCAGGATGCTGCCCGCCGTGATCTCGCCCACATCGTCCACCGCGGTCAGCTCCTCCAGCGTGGCCTGCTCCAGCGCATCCAGCGTTTTAAAATGGGCGGCCAGCACCTTGCCCGCCTTCTGTCCCACCTGCCGGATGCCAAAGGCATAAATCAGCCGGGACAAGTCCTGGCTTTTGGAGCGCTCAATGGCCTGGATCAGGTTTTGGGCGGATTTCTTTCCCATCCGGTCCAGCTTGGCCACGTCCTCTTCCTGCAGGAAATACAGATCGCCCGGCGTTTTGACCAGGCCGGCACCCACCAGATTTTCCACCACTGCAATGCCCAGACCGTCAATGTCCATGGCATCCCGGCTGGCAAAGTGGGCCAGGTTCCGCAGCAGCTGCGCCGGGCACTCGGCCCCCGTACAGCGGATATGGGCCCCATCCTGATCCCGCTCTACCGGCGCGCCGCACACCGGGCAGGTTTTGGGAAGAAAATAGGGCTCGGTCCCATCCGGGCGCTTCTCCAGCACCACGGACAGCACCTCCGGGATAATCTCCCCCGCTTTCCGCACCAGAACTGTATCCCCGATACGCACATCCTTTTCCGTAATAAAATCCTGATTGTGCAGTGTGGCGTTGGTCACCGTGGTACCGGCCAGGCGCACCGGCTCCAGCACCGCCTTTGGAGTCAGAACTCCGGTCCGCCCCACCTGAACCACAATGTCCACCACCCGGGATGGCTTTACCTCAGGGGGATATTTGTAGGCCGCGGCCCAGCGGGGGAATTTTGCCGTCGATCCCAGCGCCGCTCTATCTGACAGGCTATTTACCTTTACAACCGCCCCATCAATGTCAAACTGGAACTGATCCCGGTTTTCCCCTATCTCCGTGATACGTCCAGTGGCCTCCTCCACATTGTTGCAAGTGTAATGCGGAATTACTTTAAACTTCTTGTGCTGCAAGTATTCCAGTGTCTCCAGATGGGTTTGAAACTGCACGCCCTCCGCCCACTGAACGTTGAATACCAGGATATCCAGCCTGCGGGAGGCCGCAATTTTGGGGTCCAGCTGGCGCAGGGAGCCCGCCGCCGCATTGCGCGGGTTGGCAAACAGCGCCTCCCCCCGCCGCTCACGCTCCTCGTTCAGCGCGTGGAACACACGCTTGGGCATAAAGACCTCCCCCCGCACAATCAGGCTGGCCGGGGCGTCGGGGATGCGCAGCGGGATGGACTGGATCGTCCGGAGATTTTCCGTCACATCCTCCCCCACCTGGCCGTCTCCCCGGGTGGCCCCCCGGACAAAAAGGCCGTCTTCATACTCCAAAGCTACTGACAGCCCGTCCACCTTGGGCTCCACCATATAATCGGCGTCCGGCGTCACTCCCTTGACCCGCTGGTCAAAGGCCCGCAGCTCGTCAAAGTCAAACACGTCCTGAAGGGACTCCAGCGGAACCCGGTGCGCCACCTGGGCAAAGGATTCCAGAGGCTTTCCCCCGACCCGCTGGGTGGGGGAATCGGGCGTCACCGTCTCCGGATGGGCCGCCTCCAGCTCCTCCAATCGGCGCAGCTTGTGGTCGTAGTCATAGTCCGACATGGTGGGGTTGTCCAACACATAATAGGCATAACCGGCCTGCTCCAATTCCTGGCGCAGGGCCTGAATTTCAGCAAAATCGTCCATTTACGGGACCTCACTCTCGCGGCATTGAAATTTGGAAAGAAAACCTGGGAACAGGGCTCTGGCCAGGCAGAACAGCAAAAACCCGGCCAGCGCCCCGGCGGTATTTAATATGACATCATCAATGTCGGTACTGCGGCCGATGAAAAACTGGGTGAACTCAATGGTGCAGGAGCTGCAAAAGCCGGCCAGCAGCGACTTCCACCACCTGGCCCTTCGCCACAGCAGCGCTGGAAAAAAGCCCACCGGCACGAACATTATAATATTCCCCAGCAGCATAAACAGCAGCCAATAGCTCATGGAGCGCAGCGCACGCCGAATTTCCTGAAAGGGAGTCAGTATATCCTGCAAATAGGGAATTTCCGATACAATCTGCCCCCAGTCAGGGTAAAAGCTCATCAGGGTAACGTCCTCGGGATACGCCCGGCCCAGCGTCATCACATAGACCCAGAGGTTAGCCGGAAACAGCGTCAGGGCGGCCAGCCCCGCACAATACAAAATGAACAGACAAAGCGCGGCTTCCCGCGCCCTTCCGCTGATCAGCCCCCGCCGCTCCAGCCGGCGGAGCCTTTGGGGGCGGAGCAGCAAGAATACAATCAGCGCCAGAAGGCACATGGGAAGCATCTGCCACACATAGTGAAGCACATCGCTGACAATCACTGCCATGAGCCTCGTTCCTCTCTTTTGTTTATGGCTCCAGCTGGAGATAGGTGTCCGGTACCTGCCCCACAATGACAGTCTCCGCTACGCTGACCCGGGTGTCCACCGGCACCTCCAGCTTTCCCCCCGGAAGCAGCAGCGTCACCGGTACGGACACTTCCAGCCAGATCCGATGAATGGTCTGATTGACGCCGGCGGAGGAAAATTCACTTTCAAACTCCGCCGACACCGTCCCCACCCACATGGCTCTGGCACGGATTGCAGGCCCGCGGGCCCAGACCACTTCGGAGTCAAACAAGCTGCCCAGGGGAATTTCAATGACGGACACATCCACCCCGTCCAGGGCCTCCAGCACCTGCTCCACCAATTCCGAGCGCAGCAGATTCATTCCCGCCGTATCCGCAGACAGCGCCGTGATGACACCGCTGTCATCCCGCTGAACGCTGACGAAATCAGAATAGCCCACTGCCCGCTCCGACAGATCGGCTGCCACAGCACTTTCTATAACCGCTGTAACCAGATTCCGGAGCTGGGCGGAGGCTGCCTCCTCTACAATGGGGCGCAGCCGTGCCTCCAGAAAGGAGACTGCCGTCCAGGCAAACAGCAGCCCCACCGCCAGCGTGATGAGAAAAGAGCTGTACCATCTGCGGCGCCGGGGCGGCGCGCCGCCCCTTCTTCGATAGGCACAGCGGCGCAGGCGCCGGTATAACGTGTACCGCCACGGATGTGCCGGCATGGAATCACCCCCTATCAAAGGGAGCATATTCCCGCCGCAGCTTGACCAATGCCGGCTTTTTTTGCCGGATATGGGAAAAAGGCGTCAGGACAACAGGGCCTGAACGGCCAGCAGGACCCCCAGCTTACCCGATTCAAAGGTAAGTCCGCCCTGGAGATAGACCGTATAGGGCGGGCGCATCGGGGCGTCGGCGGACAGTTCGATGGATGCGCCCTGAATAAAGGCGCCAGCCGCCATAATGACCTGACAGTCATAGCCCGGCATATCCCACGGCTCCGGCGTAACGTAGGAGTCCACAGGGGCCCCCATCTGGATCCCCCGGCAGAACTTCTTCAGCGCCTCCGGCTCCTTCATGTGGATCATCTGAATGATATCGTGCCGGACCGCGGAGGAGGCAGGCTCTGTCTCATAGCCCAGCAGCTCCATCACCTTGGCGGCAAAGACAGCGGTTTTCAGCGCCTGGGCCACCGTATGGGGCGCCAAAAACAGCCCCTGATACAACAGGCGGTTCTGCCCCAGCGTACAGCCGCACTCCCCCCCGATACCGGGGGCGGTCAGGCGCATTGCAGCCCCCTCTACCAGATCACGCCGGCCGGCAATATAGCCGCCGGTGGGAGCCAGGCCGCCGCCCGGATTTTTAATCAGAGAGCCCACGCACAGGTCAGCCCCCACATGGGTGGGCTCCAGAGTCTCCACAAACTCCCCATAGCAGTTGTCCACAATGACAGCGGCACCGGGGTTGGCGGCCTTGATCACCCGGCACATCTCCCCGATTTCTGCCACGGACAAAGAGGCACGGGTGGAGTACCCCTTGGAGCGCTGGATCAACACCACCTTTACCCGGGGGTCCGCAGCCGCCCGCGCCATCCCCTCCAGGTCCGGCTGATTGTCAAGCAAATCCACTTGTCTGTACTCTACCCCGTAGTCCTTCAGGGAACCGGGCCCCTTGTCCACCACGCCAATGGCACCCAGCAGGGTATCATAGGGGGCTCCCACCGCTGACAGCAGCACATCCCCCGCCTTCAGCGCCCCGAACAGTGCAGCGGTGATGGCGTGGGTCCCGTTGACAAACTGGATGCGCACCAGGGCCGCCTCGGTACCGAACAGATGGGCATAGATCTCATCCAGCTTGTCCCGGCCCAGATCGTCATAGCCGTAGCCGGTCGTACCGGCAAAGTACCCCTCCGCCACCCGGTGCTCCTGAAATGCGGCAAGCACCCGCTGGGTGTTTTCCTCCGCCACGGTGTCGATGCGGGCAAACTCCTCCCGCAGCGCCTCCTGGGCCTGTCTGCCCAGAAGGCGAACCCGCTCTTCTATCTGTAAAGTCATTTCACTTGCCTTCTTTTTCTCTGCTTGATATTCCCCCGCCCCGCCCCCTGCGGGGGTCGGGCCGGAAGTATTCCTTCTTTACCGCGCCTCCAGCCGGGCCTTGGCAAAGGCCTGTACCAGTCTGACGCACGCCTCGGCGTCCCCCAGATGAACCATCTCCGTGGGGGCATGGACATAGCGGCAGGGCACGGAAATTCCGCCGGTGCGCACACCGGATCGGGTGATATGGATGGAACCGGCATCCGTTCCCCCTGCCCGCAAAATATCCCGCTGAACCGGGATCTCCTCCGCTCCGGCAATCTCCTCCAGCTTCTCCACCACGGCCGGGTGACAGATCACAGAGCTGTCCATAATCTTGACAGCCGCTCCCCTGCCCAGCTGAACTGTTCCGCCCCGCTCGGTGCCGGGGGTGTCGTCCACATCCGTCACATCCACCGCCATGCCATAGTCCGGGTCGATGGACCAGGCCGCAGTTTTCGAGCCGCGGGTCCCCACCTCTTCCTGCACGGTAAAGACAAAATACAGGTCGTTCGGGCAGTCTGTCAGACCGGCCAGCGCCTGCAGCAGAATGGCGCAGGAGATGCGGTTATCCAGATAGGGGGAGCGCACCATTGCCCCGCACAGCGCCGCCGGGGTGTCATAGACGGCAGTATCCCCCACCTGAACCAGTTCTCTGGCCTCCTCCTCGCTTTTGGCCCCAATGTCCACATAGCACTCGTCCAGCTTCAGCTTGCCAAACTCCGCCTTTTCCTCTTTTACAAAGGTACCGCAGATGCCGTTTTTGAAGCGGACCGGGGTAAACACCGCCTCCTTGGGCGAGACGCCGCCCAGACGGCCCACCCGCAGGAAGCCATCCTTCTCAATGTGGGTCACAATCAGCCCAATCGAGTCCATGTGGGCCGCAAACATGACCTTCGGCCCCTTCCCGGCCTTGCGGACAATCAGATTCCCCATCACATCGGTGGTCACTTCATCGGCATGGGGGGCGGCCAGCCGGGCTATCACATCCCGGATTTGACCCTCGTCCCCGGAGGGACCGTGGGCGCCATTCAGGGTCTGAATCAAATCAAACAATTCCATGTCTTCTGCTCCTAATTTTCAGTCAATTCTTGTCCTCCGGCCTCTGTCAACAGAGGGGCGCCCCCGACTGCGTTCCGCCTTCCGGAAGCTCCCGGGCCATCCGCTCCAAAAACAGCCGGGTCAGACGCAGCATGTTCTCAAAGTCCGACACGCTGCCCACACTGGCAGGGGCATGAAGATAGCGCACGGCGGCGGACATGGCGGCCGCCCGGACCCCGGCCTTGGTGCGCTGGATGGTCCTGGCGTCGTTCCCTCCGGCAATATACTCCTTGGTCTGCCAGGGGATGCCGTTCTCCTCCGCCAGCTCCCGCAGAGTCTCAAACAGGCCGCGGTCATAGATGGTTCCCCCATCCATGTAGGAAATCACCGGCCCCCGGCCCGGCGCACACACCCTGCGATGCTCCTCCACCGAAGGGCTGTCGGCAGCGGTAGTGGTCTCCAGCACCAGCGCCACCTCCGGCGTGACGGAAAAAGCCGCCCCGAAGGCCCCCCGGGTTCCGACCTCCTCCTGTGCAGTAAAGGCGAAGGTCACATCCAGCGGGAGCTCCTCCTGTAAAAGGGCCAGCATGACCGCGCACCCCATCCGGTCGTCAATGGCCCGGGCCTTGAACAGCCCGTCCCCAAACGGTTCGGGCTGGCAGACAAAGGCGCCGTAGGTGCCCGGCGGAACCAGCTTCACAGCCTCCTCCCGGCTGTCCGCTCCGATGTCCACATACAGGGCGTCTGTCTTGGGGGCCTTCTGCCGCTCCTCCCGGCTCACCAGGTGGATGGCCTTCAGGCCGATGACGCCGGGAATACGGTCCGGGCCCAGTACCACCGGCTTGCCGATGGCCACCCGGCGGTCCACGCCGCCCACAAAATCAAATTTTAAAAAGCCCTCCTCCGTCACCCGGGTGACGATCAGGCCCACCTCGTCCATATGGGCGCACAGCATCAATTTGTTTCCGGTGGACTTTTTTCCCTTTTTCCACACAATTAAATTGCCCAGGGCATCCGTACGTACCTGGTCGGCGCAGGGCCGGGCGCGCTGGGCGATCCAGTCCCGCACCCGGTCCTCATCCCCTGATACGCCCTCCAGCGTACAAAGCTCCTTTAACATCTCAAGCACGGCCCGCCGCCTCCTCTCCAATGCCGCGGATAAACTCGGCCAGCAGCTTTGCCGTGTCCGACAGGTCCGAGCGGCATACCGTCTCCACCGGCGTGTGCATATAGCGCAGGGGCACGGACAAAACGGCGGTGGCAATCCCCTCCCGGCTGATCTGAAGGGGCCAGCCGTTGGTCCCGCTGTGCCCCGCCATCACTTCAATCTGACAGGACATGTCCAGTCTCTTGGCCGTCTCCTCCAGGCGGCTGGACATCCAGCGGGTACAATTGGGGCCGCGGCCGATCACGGGCCCGCCCCCCAGCGGAAAGGTCTTGTCCTTGGAGGCGTCGGGGCTGTCCCCGTGGGTCACATCCACCGCCACGCACATCTGGGGCACAATGCCATAGGCGGCGGTGATGGCCCCTGTGCTGTGGGTCTCCTCCTGGGTGCTGCCCAGGATGTACAGATCCACGTCCAGCGTCTCGTCCTTCAGCTGCTCCGCCGCATCAGCCAGCACCGCAAAGCAGGCGCGGTCATCCAGGGCCTTGCCGCACAGATACTTCTCCCCCAGGGGGGCACAGCCCGCCCGGTAGACCGCCGGCGTGCCCACCGGAATGCGCGCCTGCGCCTCCTCCTGGCTCATGCCCACGTCCAGATACAGCTCCCGGATCGGAATGGCCCGTTCAAAGTCCGCCTGAGTCTGGATGTGGGGCGGCAGACAGGCCACCACCCCCACCACAGGCTCCCGGGCCAGCACCACCAGCTCCCGGTCGGGCAGCATCCGGGGATCCACGCCCCCCAGCGGCGCAATGCGGCAATAGCCGTCCTCATGCCCCGTAATCATAAAGCCGATCTCATCCAGGTGGGCGTCCAGCAGCAATTTGGGCGCATTGGGCCGGCCGCAGCGGCGCACCGCCACCACATTCCCCATGGGATCCACTGCCGCCTCGTCCATCCAGGGCTTCAGCAGTTCAGCGCCCACCCGGGCCGCCTGGCCCTCAAAGCCGCTGGGGCCGGGGAGGGCACACAGTTCGCCCAGTACCTCTTCATAGTTCAAGTGCGATTCCTCCATTGCTTACAGCGCGTTCACCAGTTCTTTAAAGGCCTTGCCCCGCTCCATGAAATTCTTAAACTGGTCAAAAGCAGCGCAGGCGGGAGACAGCACCACCACGTCGCCGGACACCGCCTCTGCCTGGGCGGCGGCCACGGCCGCGGCCAGATCGTCCGTCTCCACAATGTCCAGCCCGCTTTCTTCATAGCCGGGGGCCTCCTCCACCGCCTGGCGGATCGCCTTGGCAGTGGCGCCGGTCAGGATCAGCGTCTTGACCTTCTTTACAATCTCCACGCCCAGTTGTGTAAAGGGAACTCCCTTGTCGTATCCGCCTGCAATCAGAATCAGCTTCTGATCAAAGGAATCCAGGCAGGCCATGGTTCTGGTGGGGCTGGTGCCGATGGAATCGTTATAGTAGCGCACGCCGTTCAGCTCCCGCACCAGCTCGATGCGGTGCTCCACCCCGGTGAAGCGCTGGGCCACCGCCCGGACACACTTGTCGGGCACCAGGCCGTCCACAGCGGCAATGGCAGCCATGTAGTTTTCAATGTTGTGTACGCCAGGGATCCGGATCAGGTCCAGCGGCAGCACCTCCCGGCTGCCCATGTCGTTGGTCAGCCAGATGGCGCCGTCCCGCAGGTATACCCCCTCCTCCAGACGCTGCTTGCGGCTGAAGAGCACCGCCCGGCCCGGGGCCTGTCTGGACAGGGAACGGGTAATGTCGTTGTCATAGTTGAACACCGCCCGGTCCTGGGGCTTCTGATGCAGGAAGATGTTCAGCTTGGCGGCGGTATACTCCTCCATGGTGTGGTGGTAGTCCAGGTGGTTGGGGGACAGGTTGGTAAAGACGGCCACCTGGGGGCTCTGGCGCATGCTCATCAGCTGGAAGGAGGACAGCTCCACCACCGCCACATCCTCGGGCACCATACCGGACACATCGGGCAGCAGAGGCTTCCCGATGTTGCCCCCCAGATAGACATTGAAGCCGGCTTCCTTCAAAAACTCGCTGATCAGCGTGGTCGTGGTGGTCTTTCCGTCGCTGCCGGTGACCCCGATGATCCGGCAGGGACACAGCCGGAAGAACAGCTCCATTTCAGAGGTGAGGCAGCTCCCCCTCTTCACCGCCTCCACCAGCTCCGGCGTATTGGGGCTCAGGCCGGGGGTGCGGAAAATCACGTCAAACTTGTGGATTTTGGCCAGGTAATCGCTCCCCAGCTGGAGCTTGGCGCCCAGGCTTTCCAGCTCGGCGGCCTGCTCCTCCACCCGCTCCCGGGGGGACTTATCGCAGATTGTGACCTTTAAATTGGCCCGCAGCAGCATGCGGATCAGCGGGGTGTTGCTGACCCCCATTCCAATCACCGCAATGGATTTTCCCCGCAGGCTATCCAGATATTCAGCAATGGCGGACATAAAGTGTCCTCCTTCCCTTCATTTTTCCAACTGAGCTATCATAGCATATTCGGCAACAGAATTCAATCGAAATGCCGTAAACTCTTGCCAAACTGGTCTGTCAGGCCCGCTGCTGCGGAAAAATATTTGACATCTCCCCGCTTTTCCTGTATCATGAGTCAGGCAAGTAAGCTGGACAGCCGCGCGGGCGGGGCGAAAGGCCCGTCCGTGAGGAAAGTCCGGGCTCCGCAGGGCAAGGATAACGGGTAACACCCGCCGGGGGCGACCCTAGGAAAAGTGCAACAGAGATATACCGCCTGTCGAACGGCCGGTTCAGGCCGGAACGCGCAGGTAAGGGTGGAAAGGTGAGGTAAGAGCTCACCCGACGGCTGGGAACAGTCCGTCGCTGTAAACTCTATCCGGAGCAACGCCGTGGAGGGACATGTGGTCGGCCCGACCGTCCCGGGGAGGCGGCTGGAGCGTACGGGCAACCGTGCGTCGAGATAGATGGCTGTCTTAAAAGACAGAACCCGGCTTACAGGCTTACTTGCGGCAAAAGCGGCACGCGCATACGCGCGTGCCGCTTTTGCCGTCTATTCTGCCCAGTCCGGGCTGTCCGTCACGTTTTTGAAATCCGGACGCCCCTTGCAATCAAACCGCATCCTGCTGCGGCTCTCGGCCAGCCGGGACAACTCCACGTACTGCACCCGCTGGTTTTCATAGCTGCTCCAGTAAAAGCGCCGGGACTCGGCGCACATGACCGCGGTATAGATGGTATAGTCCCAGTCCACCACGCCCTCGTCCAGCTCCGTCACATGGCCGGGCTGGCTCACCCGCACCATGCCCAGCGGGAAGGCGGCGCTTTGGAACAGGCGGAACATCCTGGCCACCCCCTCCTCCTCATTCGCCCCCTGCACTCCGTACTTTTTCAGAAAGGCCAGCCGGATAAATCGTGAGGGCGAGCTCCAGTCCCCCGGCAGGCCCTGGGCGCCGCTGCCCGAGAAGCACTGCTCCAGCCGATCCCCGGCCACTTCCAGCGTGTCATAGTCCAGATCCCGGATGCCTGCGTAATTGAGCAGGTTCAAGCGGTGCCAGGGATAGCCCGGACTGTTGGTCATCACCCCAATGGTGCTGCGATAAAGGTGCAGGCCGTCCCGATCGGGCTCCACCACAATGGTCTCGCCGGTGCGGTCGCTGAAGCACCAGTGGAGGGGCGGCACCGTTCCCAGCATGGGGACCGCAGCCAGCGTAACCTGCCGCTCCAGCATATCCGCCGCCTCCGCTGCGCTGGCGCACTGGGCCAGCAGGTGATACACCACCAGCGGGGGCTGAAGTGCCGTTGTCCCCTGGCGCAGCTCCTCCTCAAAGCGGGCAAACCCGCGGTAATAGAGCTGTCCGCCCATCAGCCCCTTCTCGTTGATGCCCTCATAGAGCACCGGCGAGGGATTGTCCAGCAGCAGGCCGGTGCCCACCGCCGCGTAGAGCGCCCGGCAGTCCGCTCCCGCCGGCCCGCTGCAGGTGCGGTACCGCGTGCCCCGGGGCAGATAGACCACGCCGCTCTCCCCCGCCATGCGGTTGAAATCAAAGTTGCGGCCCCACAGGTGCCGGCCGTCCCGGGTCGTCCAGCTCATGGCACTGCAGCCGGCTCCCAGATCATTTGCATTGTTCATGGTATCCGTTCCTCCCCCATTGGGTACAAGCTTGGGGCACTGCACCGTGCCGCCCCATGGTGGCATGTCCCGGAATCCTCCCTTTTATGCGTCCGCAGGGCAGAAAACCGCCTTCGCTTCAAGCCGACGGGGACGAGCGCCGCCTTCAAAGGTTCACATCATACGGATCATCTCCTTTTTCAGCCGGGCAATAATCCGCTTCTCCAGACGGGAGATGTAGGACTGGGAGATCCCCATCTGGTCGGCCACCTCCTTTTGGGTGCACTCCCGCCGTCCGTCCAGCCCAAAGCGCAGGGTGATAATATGGCGCTCCCGCTCATCCAGGCGGTCCATGGCCTGGCGCAGCAGCTGCCGGTCCACGTCGGCCTCGATGGGACGCATCACCAGATCCCCGTCGGTGCCCAGGATGTCGGAGAGCAGCAGCTCGTTGCCGTCCCAGTCGGTATTCAGCGGCTCGTCAAAGGACAGCTCCGTCTTTTGATTGGCCGTCTTGCGCAGATACATCAGGATTTCATTTTCTATGCACCGGCTGGCGTAGGTGGCCAGCTTGATGCTTTTAGCGGGCTGATAGGTTCCCACCGCCTTGATTAGTCCGATGGTGCCGATGGAGATCAGGTCCTCAATGTTGATCCCCGTATTTTCAAAGCGCCGGGCAATGTAGGCGACCAGCCGCAGGTTGTGCTCAATCAGCAGGCTTCGGGCCTGGGTATCTCCCTCTCCCAGCCGGGCAATCAGGCGCGCCTCCTCCTCCCGGCCCAGGGGGGCGGGCAGCGTGTCGCTGCCTCCGATGTACATCACCTTGCCCGGCACAGCCAGGCCCAGCCGAACCAGCAGCGCGTACAGCCGCTCTCCCAGGCCGGGGTTCTGTTTTCTCATGCTAAGCTCCATCCTTTCCATCCAGCGGCCCCACCAGGGCCCGATAGCCTCCTCCGTCTGACACCGGCGTGGGGGACAGCGCCACCAGCAGCGGCCCCACATCCTGTTCCCCCAGGCGGGCCTCGTCCACCCGCAGCGCCAGCAGCAGCCCGCACTCCACCCCCACGCACCGATAGGGAAGCAGGCGGAACCGGCTCCGCCAATGTCCGGTTCCAAGCCGCTCCACCGCCCCCGCCGGGTCCCGCAGATCTCCCGGACCGGGCCGGTGTTCCCGGGGAAAGAGCGCGGCCAGACTCTCCCCTTCCGCCACCATCACCGGACGGCCCGACACCGGGTCTGTCAGGGTATTCCCCGTGTCCACCAGGGCGGTCAGCTCCGCCGTCCGCCCCTCCAGCGACAGCCGGGCGGGCAGCAGCTCCCCCGACGCGGCCGTGTGCCGGCCAATCCGCCGCAGCGCCAGGCTCAGTACCGCATAGCAGACCGCCGCGGAGAGCAGGACCATCTTCAGATCCAACGCGGAATAAAACACACCGTTCCCCAGGGCCAGCCCCTGTCCGCCCAGCAGACCGATGGCCACCACTCCGCCGCCCAGGGCGCAGGTGAGGGCCACGAACAAAATTCCCTGCCGCAGCAGCCTCCGGCTCCCTCCATAGGCGGCCAGCAGCATCAGCAGTCCGCTGGCCGCCTTGCACAGCGGGTGCGCCAGAAAGCCCAGACCGGGCAGAAAAATCGCCACGGCATACAGCCCGCCCAGCACGGCCCCGGCGGCAAAGCGCAGCCGCCGCAGGGGCTCCCCCGCCAGACGGGCGGCCAGCAGCAAAAGCAGATAATCGATTATGGCGTTCAGAAGGAACAGCGTATCCACATAGATGACCGTCATCCCTCGTCCCTCCTCCGTCCGGACTGCCGCCCGCAGCCAAACCAGCTGCCACTATTATAGGAGCTTGGACGGAAGAAAGTGGTCACATTCCGCACCCGGAACGCCGTCGATTTATGTATTTTTTCCCGCCGGACTTGACAGGATTGCTATATCGCATTATAATATCGTCAGACGATATTATAATGCGATATAACCGGAAAGGAGGGGACGCCCTTGGGCGGCAAGGCACGCGGGCCGCTGACCGAGCCCATGTTCTATGTCCTGATGTCCTTTTTAAAGCGGGACATGTGCGGGACCGAGATCACAGAATTTGTGGAACAAAAGACCCGCGGCCGCGTGCGTCTGGGCCCGGGCACCCTCTACACCCTGCTGGCCAAGTTTCAGGACGACGGTCTGATTCAGGAGACGCAGGTAGAGGGCCGCAGACGCACCTATTCCCTGACGGAAAAGGGCCGCGCCGCCTTTCAGGAGGAGCTGGACCGGCTGCGTGCCTGTGTGCTGGACGGAGAGGAGGAGGGCAGATGAAATATGTGCGCAGACTGACCCCTACCCAGCCCTATGACGCGGCGGGCACCGAGAGCTGGCTGGCCGACATGGCCCGGCGGGGCCTCCATCTGAAAAAGTTCCGCCCCCTGTTCTGCACCTTTGAGCAGGGGGAACCGCGGGAGGTCCGCTACCGGCTGGAGCCCCACCGCCGGGTGCTGGATGACGACCTGCCTCAGCGGATGCTGGAGCTGTATGAGGAGTTCGGCTGGGAGTTTGTGGGCGAGACGAACCGCACTCTGCTGATTTTCCGCACGGAGGACCCAAACGCCCCCGAGCCCCACTCCGACCCGGAGCTCCAGGCCAAGGGGTGGAAGCAGTTATATCGGGGCTATCGGAATACCTTCCTCTCCGATCTGCTGCTGGCCGTGCTGGTGGGCCTCTTCACCGGCTGGACCCTGTTGGGCAGCGGGATGCCCGTCTATGTCTTTCTCACCACCTCCGCCCCCCTGCTCCTGCTGCTGGAGGTGTGGTGCCTGTGCCAGCTGCCCCCCGCCTACCGGGATATGTCCATCCTGTCCGGCATGGTGCGGCGGCTGCGGGCCGGGGAGCCACTGGAGCACCGGGGCCCCTATCCCCGGAGGCGGCCCTGGGCGGTGCCCGGCTTTCTGGTCTCGGTGGTGCTGATTGTCCTGCTGATCGTGGGCAATTATGTCTACCCCCTCACCGGGGGCGGGGCCAAAAATCTGGAGGAGTTTGACGCCTTCCCCCTCCTCTCCCTCGCTGAACTGGAGGGGGCGGGCTTCCGGTCCGATTCCTTTGTGGTGGATGGGGTGGACTATGCCAACTTCTTCCGGCTGGAGCGGTCCTTCCTGTGTCCGAACCAGTGGGAGGTGGTCCAGACCGGGGAGGGCCCCTCCTCGGGGCAGTGGGTGCGGCTGGAGATCTTCCGCTATGACTCCCTCCTCCCCTTTCTCACCGTCCCCCTGGCCCAGGAGCTGCTGGATGAGGCCATGGAGCTGGACGAGGACATCTGGTGGTCTGCCCCGGCGGGGGAGGAGATCACCTGGACCGTGACGGACTATCCGGGATACGGCCTGGACTATCTGGCGGTGGCCAGGCGGGAGGGCAGCGCCTTTCAGGCGGCCGTCGCCGCCGGGAACGGTAAGGCGGCCGCGGTCCGGTACACCGGACACGGCGACCTGTCGGCGCACCTGGATGAAATTGCAGCCATGCTGACGCAATCATGACCCCGTCCGCCTTCCAACCAAACGGGCTCTATCTTGAGCGACTGAACAGGAGGTGTTTGCTGTGAGTATCAGCCGATGGAACCCCTATCCCCTGTGGGACGTGGCCGGCATTCAGAACTGGCTGGAGGAAATGGGCCGGGAGGGCTATGCTCTGGGAGAGTGGAACAGCTTCTGGTCCATTGGAAAGGTTCCCTTCTACCAGGATCCCTCCGCCGCCGGCGCCCGCTACCGCCTGGAACCTCTGGGCCGAATCCGGGAGCGGCGGAAGGAGGACTGGGAGCGCCGCCAGGGCTATGCCGCCCAGGGCTGGCACTATGTCACCACCATCCACCGGATGTACGAGGTGTTCCGGTGCGATGACCCGGAAGTCCCTGACCTTTACACCGATACCCAGAGCCTGTCCTGGGCCATGAAGCGGCTGGGGCGCTGGCAGTGGCTCATGGTACTGCTGTGGCTGGTTTGGGCGGTGCTGGTGCTGTGGGACAGCTTGTCCTATCTGGTCACAGACCCCTATTTTCTGCTTTCGCGGCTGGTTTTGGAATCCGACGCCCTGATCCCGGCCTATGTGTTCCTGCTTCTGCTGGTCGGATTCCAGCTGGTCCCGGCCATCTGTCTGACCATCCGGATCCACCGCCTGCGGCGCTCTCTGGCTATGGGAATTTTCCCCGGTCCCCAGCGCCCCACCTATCCCGCGCTGCGGCAGCTGGTCCTGACGTGTCTTCTGTTGGCCGCCGTCCTTGTCTTCGGCGTTGTCATCTTTGTAAGCGGAAATCAGGCCGACGGCGTGCTGGAGCGCACCGACCAGTGGACCTTCCCCCATGTCCTCTTGTCGGAAATCGTTCCGCCGGAGGCCGACTGCTACACTTACGACGACCAAAAGCCCGTTCCCCTGGACACCTTTGACCACTCCTCTCTGGCGCCGGAGCAGTACCGGGTGGGCCAGGGCGGGGCCGTCATCCTTCCCGACGGCACGCGGCAGGGGGCCAGCTTTGTATTGGAGTATGTCCGCACCATCTCCCCCGCCCCGGCGCGGGTGTTGGCGCTGGCCCTGGCAGGGGTGCAGCGGCAGAATCTGGAGGACTATCAGCGCTATGTGGAGCGGGAATATCCCAGCGCCCCACCCACGAAACTGCAAAGCGAAACGCTCTCTTTCCCCGGCCTGGACGGCCTGTACCGCCTCACCTGGCAGCGCCACGACGAGAGCACTCTCCGCACCTTCTATGCCGGCTGGCGGGGCGATCAGATCTTTACCCTGGAGTGCTCCGGGGCGGTTCAGCCGGAGTCCGCCCTCGCCCTGCTGGTTCAGAGAATGGGCGCGGCGGCATGACCCCGGCTGCGTGACAGAAAAAGGCCCCATGGAGCGGGATCAACGCCTGCTCCATGGGGCTTTCCATATTTAATCCAGATTCACTGTAATGCGCTGGGTGCGGACCAGGCGCGCTCCGGGCTGAAGCACCACCGCGCCCGGCCGGGCCGCCGGGTCGTGGCCGGGCCCGGGATAGCCGGTCCAGGGCTCGATGCACACAAAGCCTGGGATTCCGGGCTTGCTCCACAGCAGTACGAAGGGGAAGCCCCCGGTGTCCACCCGGAGATAGCGGCCGGTTTCCTTCTCCTCCAGCTGGATCCACTGGGAAGTCAGGTTGGAGAAGCAGATGCTGTCGTGGTCAAATACATGCTCCTCCAACGGGAAGATCTCCTGTTCCCCCGGGGCCTCCGGCCGCTGGAAGCGGATTTGAAACGCCTCCCTGCCTTTTCCCGGCACAAAGGGGCAGCGCAGGCCGGGGTGAAATCCCAGCTGGACCGGCATGGGCCGGTCATCCCGATTTTCCGCCGTACAGGTGGTCAGGACCGCGTTTCCTGCCAGTTCATGGCGGGTCCGGAAGGAGAACCGCCATGGCCAGCGGCTTTCATCCCCCGGCCAGTCCAGCTGAAACTCCAGAAAATCCGCGCCCTGTTCCGTACATGTGTGCTCCATGTCCCGGATGAAGCCGTGCTGGGACGCCTCCCAGCGCCGCCCTTCGGCCTGAAACCAGCCGTCCTCCATTTTGCCGCACCACGGGAAGCAGACCGGAGCCCGGCGGGGCCAGATCTCCGGCGTTCCGTCCCACAGCAGGCTGCCCCAATCTTCTTTGTCCCGGCTATACAGCGCCTGCAGCTCCGCACCGCGGCTGCTGGCTGTCAGGGCAAGTACATCGTTTCGAATCTGATAGTCCATCCCGTTTCTCCTTTACAAACAGTCCCACGGCGCATTTCCTGCGTCCTGCATTCTGCCAGAGGGGATCACCGCTCCCCTGTCTCCCCTCCCACCGCAGCCAGAGCCTCTGCGGCGGCTTTGTCGCCCTCTTCCTGGTGTGTGCGCAGTTTGATTTTTCCGGAGCGCACCAGCTCCACAAACACCTTGACCAAATTGGGGTCAAACTGCTTTCCGGCTTCCTTCTCCAAAATCTCCAGCGCCCGAGCCACCGGAATGGGATCCTTGTAGCTGCGGCTGGAGGTCATGGCGTCAAAGGCATCCGCCACACATAAAACCCTGCCGGTCAGGGGGATCTCCTCCCCTGCCAGCTTCCGGGGGTATCCCATGCCGTCATAGCGCTCGTGATGAGAGAGCACGGCGGGAATCGTATAGTCCAGCGAGGGCAGATGGCGGATGATATTCACCGCGTTATCCACGTGGCCCCTCATAATCTTCCAGTCTTCCGAATCCAGGGGGCCGGTTTTGTTGAGAATATCCTCCCGGATGCCGATCTTTCCAATGTCGTGCAGCAGCCCGGCCTCCTTGATAATCTCCACCACGTGGGGCTCCAGCCCCACACCCTTTGCCAGTTCGGAGGCATAGTAGGCCACATTCTGGGAGTGCTGGAAGGTGTAGTGATCCTTGGTGTCAATGGCTGCGGTCAGGGCGTAAATAGTGCTGGCGTGCTCGCCGTAGCCGCTCTTGTGCTCCACCTTCTGGGTCTCCCGGCGGTATACCTCCTCAGAATACATCAAAACGCCGTTTTTCCCCGCGCGCTTGACGCTGTATACCGCGATATCCGCGTTTTTAATCAGCTCCTTGGGCGACGAGGCCATATAGGGCGCGGCGCACACGCCGGCGCTCACCGTCAGGCGGCTGAGCACCCGCTGGTCCGTATGGCTGTTGAGGGCCCCGATGCGGGCGGCGACGGTTTCCGTCAGGGTTTTGGCGGTATAAATGTCATAGCCGGGGAGAACCAGGGCAAACTCCTTGCCCCCCAGGCGGGCGGCATAGCACCCCTCGTCCACGCTGGCCGCCAGCACCGCGGCGACCCGCTTCAGGGCAATATCCCCCTCCTGCGCGCCGTAGAGCTGGTTATACAGCTTAAAATCATCCAGGTTGATAATGCTCAGCGCCAGGGAACCGTTCCGGTCAAACTCGCGCTGGAGCACCTCGTAAAAATACTTCCGGCTGATCAGACCGGTCAGCTCATCCCGCCGTGCCTCCTCCAGTGCCCGCTCATACAGGCAGGAGTTTTTCACCGCGATGGCACACACGGCCGACAGGGACTGCAGGAAGTTCAAATCGCTCACGCGATAGGCGCTTTTGTCCTTCTTCTTGCCCAGCATGACCAGTCCCAGCAGCTCATTTTCACAAATCAGCGGCGTGAAGCATTCAATCTCCAGGCCGGCAAACATCTGCTTCTCGCTCTCCCACATCCCGCGGTAAGCCGTGGTGCGGGCAAATTCACGCAGCAGAACGCAGTTTCCATGACTGCTGAAATAGGTGACCAGCGGATGATCCTCCGGCAGGGAAAAACGCTTTTCCTCCAACGGGCTGGCCGTATGGGCAATCTGGTAGTCCCCTTTCTCTGTGCGCACCAGCACAAAGACGCGGTAGACGCCCAGCGCCTCGCCAATGATGTCCGTCAAATTCTGGAGCACGTCGCCCACCTTGAGCAGACGGGTAATCTCCTTGCTGAAGCGGGCCACCAGCTCCCCCTGCTGCTGTTCGTTGCGCACAAATACCGCATTGAAAAACGCGTTGATCATGGTGTACAGCAGCACGATCAGCAGCATGAAGATCAGGGAGATCAGGATAATGGAGTGAACGTGCCCCACGCCCACGGTATTCATCAAAAACCGCTGCACCGATGGAACCGAGTAGTATGCAATGGTGACCCCCAGAATCAGGGCAATAATGTAGCAGTTTCCCCTGGAAAAGAGCATAGTCAGCTGGAACAGGCGCTTTTTATACAGGGCATAAAACAGCAGAACCGCATTGACAACGCCGGAAATAATATCCAGCGGAAAGCCGGAAAAGAAAGGCAATGTGGAAATAATGTGCCCGGCAAACAAAACCACCATGCCGAAAGCCACCGGAAGCAGCTGGCGGAACACGGTGCTGTTTCCCTTGCAGTACCGGCGAATCAGCAGTCCCAGCTGAATCAGGCAGACAGCCGCCAAAACGAATACAATATAGACCTGCCAGGAGTAATGATAAATAAAATCTGTTCTTCCGCCGTGGCTCAGAACTTCAGGAGGCGGGATAAACAGGCTGGTGAAGCAGTTGAACACGTTCAGGACCAGGAACACCGCCAGCCAAAAATACCGCCCGCAGCTGCGCCGCTCCTCCAGGAAATCCAGCACAAAATTATAGTAAAAGGCCGGCAGCATCAAAATTCCAAAGACAGAAAGGTTGCTCCAGAAATCCACCGACGGCCACAGCTGCATCCGCATGGCAAAGGAACCGCCGGTCCACAGAATCATCATCACCATCAGGGACATAAAGGTGTAGATCACCTTTTTTGTCTTTTTGGCCACCGCAAAGGTCATAAATAAGAAGAGATAGCACAGCAGGGGGATGACGGAAATCGAGCTATATCCATTCATACGCGTTCTCTCCCCTTCCTGCGCTCTCCAGCCGGTGACAGGTGAGCAGGTCGTGAATATCGCTGCTCTCCGGATTCATATGGCGGATGGGCGCGCCGAATTTTCGCCGGTAGGCCTCAAACGTGCCGCATTTCAGCAGGGTGATTTTCAGCGGGTCAATTCCCAATATTTTTTTCAGATCCTGATAGTCGTGGTCCAGATATTTAAAGTAGATGCCGAATTGCTCCTGCAGAATCTGGACGCTGACGGCGCTGTTGGTCAGGGCGCTGCTCTCCAGCTCCACATAGCAGTGAAGATAGGGCCGGTTGTTTTCCGTAAACTCTTTTTTGGCAATCCAGTCCTCAATGGGCAGCCGGGACAGGCGGATGGCCTGCTCAATAGATTTCTCGGTGATACGGGTAAAGCCCGCGATATCAATTACCTGCGGCACCCGGTCCACATACTGGAAACGGGGAATGCTGTTGTTTTCCAGCTGGCTCCCGATGCCGATACAGCGGAACACATCCCCAACCCGGTAACGGGCAAAGGCGCCGCCCTTAAATACGGTAAGCACAAGCTCATAGACTCCGCCCGGCTCCACCTGGTCCCAGAGCACCGTGCTGGGCTGATAGGATGGATCGGCCATATTCTTCTCCATCTCACGCTCGGGAATAAACTCGTAAAAGCAGGCGTCCGGGAAAAAGTAGACACCCTCCCGGCTCCAGGTCTCGCATCCAATACAGGTGGGCTCCGTCCCCGCAAAAATTTCCATGGGCCGGATCCCCCACATCTTCTCTAAATCGTCCTTATAGCAGCGGTTGTCTGTCCCGGCACACATAAAGCACTTCAGCTGGAACAAGTCCTTGGGCAGCAGCTCCCGATTCTCCGCCCTGCAGTGCTTTTTGGCCATAAGATAGCGCATCATCATGGAGGGCGAGGCACTGAGCAGCTTTTCCCGCAGCCCCTTCCTTCCCCCGCTCTGCATGGATGTCAGGCTCTGGCTGACATAATAGAGCACACTGCCCAGGCCGAAGAAATATTCAATCCCCTTCTTCATCCCCAGCTTGAAGCCCAGCACGTTCCGCTCCTGGAACGACATGTTCACCGCCTCTTTCACCGGCGGAAGAAACTCAATGTCAATCTCGTCCTTGAACAGCAGGGGCAGCAGGCCAGTGGCATAGGGCAGCGGCGCCAGGGCATAAAGCATATGGTCGGTGACGCTGATATCAAAGTCGCCCTTTTTCCGGCTGGTGGCCAGCATCAGACAGGTAATGACGTTGTGTTTATAGGTATCCAGCATCCCCTTGGTATAGGGGGCCACCTTCAGGGGATGCACGCCCCCCTCCCAGGTGGTTTGGATCCACAAAACCGGCTCGGCGGGCAGGGCTCCGGCCTGCTTGGCCAGCAGGCACTGTGCATAGTCCTCGTAGGTAGTCAGGGGAACCATCTGCCGAAATTCTTCAATGGTTCGGGGATATTTTCCTTTCAGGATACTCTGCCCCAGAGCGCTGGAGGACCACAGCTCCATCTGTTCCAACAGCAGCCGCTTTTGGATATTCATAAATTCCGCAGTACTGAGGGTCAGAAAGCCGCAGTACTCATCCCACAGCTCCGCCTTTGAGTATTCACGCAGTTTTTCCTGAAATCTCACGTTTTGTCCTCCTTACAGGGCCTTTTTGTCCCATGTCCGAATCGCCTGCCGGACACTTTGGCCGGTCGGGATTAAAAAAGGAACCCTGGTACGATAGGATCCATAGTCGCAAAAGGTCCTGGGAAATGTGACCCGATCCTGAAATACCACATACAGCAAATTCAGGCCGGAAAACACCATCCCCCGGATCAGCAGGCCGCTTGGAAGGGCCGCCAGCCCCAAAAACAGGTACAGCCCGAAAAAGAACAGCACGCCGGGATGCCGGCACAGGGCATAAACCCCCCGGTCATATACCAGCCGCCCTAAGTCCTGCGCCTGATAAGTTGCCTCAAAGGGCAGGGCAAAAAAGAGGGTGTAAAGCAAAGCCGCCAGACACGCCAAAGCTGCACAGAACAGGAGCCCGTCAACTCCGCCGCCCAGGTCCCCTTTCCGCCATGCATGAAGCAAATCAAGCCCGGTGGAGGCCAGCAGCAGCAGAACCCCAAGAAAAAAACCCGTGTGCAGAAGGGGCGCACGCAGTGTCACACTGTTGACATCATAAACAAAAAACAGGAGAAATGCAGCTATCCCCAGCATCCAAGAAAGCATATTAACTCCTCAGCCTAATTCATTCACGCCCGATCCGGCGGCTCTTGCTTGTCCAAATTTTCGCTCATATAGGGCTCGTACAGAACAAACTGATCCTTTCCTCGCCTTTTCGCCTCGTACAGCGCAGCGTCCGCATGCTCCATCAATTGTTCATACTCCCGGCCGTCTTCCGGATACATGGCCGCCCCCACGCTTCCGGAAATTTTATAGCGCAGGCTGCCGTTCCGGTATGGGTAGCGGAATACGCCGCACAGCTGTTCCAGCCGCTCCAGCAGGATTCCTTTGGTCACGGAACCGACAAAGATGACGAATTCGTCTCCCCCATACCGGGCCACCACGTCGGTCTGCCGGAACACACCGAGAATGCGCTTGGCGATACAGCAGAGGATGTCGTCGCCGAAAGCATGCCCCAGGGTGTCGTTGGCCTTCTTAAAGTCGTCAATGTCCAGAAAAATAACGGAGCCGGAGGTCAAAGTTTCACTCTTCAGCTGGGCTGTGGTCCACAGTTCGAAAAAGGCCCGGTTGTATAAGCCCGTCAGCGCATCCCGGTTTGCCTTTTCCTTCCAGTGGTCCAGTTCATTTTTCCAGCTGGCAGTATTGACCAGAATCCCTGTGATGATCCCCTCGCCCGCTGCGGTCCGGGACTCCCGGTGCAAGTGCAGCTCCAGCCATTCATACCGGTTTCCCGCCATATAAAAGCGGAGCACATTGTCGACCCAGCCGTCTTCCCGCTGACAGCGGTCCAGCATGCGGAAAAAATCCTCCCGGTCATTTTCATGAATCAGCTCAGAGGTGCGGAACAGCGCCCTGGCATTGGGAAAGGTATACTGTTTCCCCAATGCCGGCGAGAAGGGGGAGGAAAATACCACTTCATCCTCCTGCGGGAAATAGGTAAACATCATGACGCTTTCATTTTGCCCCTGCCTGGCCGGAATCCCCGGCACCTCCACAGGGGGATCGTCGCGTACCGTCTCTCCCACCCGCACATATCTGGGCCGGCCCTCTTCAAAGACCGTCTCTTCAAAAACGTCCACCGGCATGGGCTTGAAAAACACAAACCCCTGAATCATATTGCAGCCGGTCTGCCGCAGATATTGCACCTGCCGTATGCTGTCAATCCCCTCCGCCACAGTGCGGATGTGAAGCTGGGCGGCCAGCTTGAGAATCGCCTCGACAATATAGCGCCCCTGGCGGTTATTATTTTTTCCATAGAAAAAGCTGCGGTCCAGCTTGATGGCGTCTACATACAGGTCGTTTAACAGCCCCAGAGACGAGAAGCCCGTTCCAAAATCATCCAGAGAACACTGAAAACCCAGCTTATGAATCTCGTCAATTACAGATTTGACGCCCTGGGGATTTTCAAACATAATGGTCTCGGTCAGCTCGAACTCTATCAAGCTGGGAGAGACCTCATGCTGCCGGCAGATTGCACTGTAATCATCCAGAAAATCCAGCGTTTCCAGATTTTGTCTTGACAAATTGACCGAGATGGGAAACAGTTCCTTTCCCTCCTGCTTCCAGCGGCTGAGCACGCGGCACACCTGTTCAAACACAAAAAGGTCCAGCTGTCCCACCACGCGGTACTGCTCTGCCGCGGGAATAAACATATCCGGAGAGAGCAGGCCCTTTTGGGGATGGCGCCAGCGGATCAGTGCCTCGGCCCCGGCAATCCGGCAGTCATCCAGCCTCACCTTTGGCTGCAGATAGATCATAAATTCCCCGTTCTGCAGGGACTTCTCCACCGACGCCATCAATTCCTTTTCTTTCAGATGCTGCTCACTGCGCTCTTCACTGTAAAAATGGTACTGATGCCGGCCATCCTTCTGGGACTTCCGTGCGATGTTGGCTTTCTCCTGCATATCGACCAGCGTCTCGCCGCCGCCTTCCGGCATATAAATTCCAAAGCGCAGTTCAATATAATAAGGATCCTTCCGGCCCTTGTGATAGGCCTTGACCTGTTCATAGATACGGCCCAGTCTGGCGCATATCTCGTCCTCATTTCGATTGTGGAGCAGAAAATAGAAAATATCTCCCACGTTTCTGGCCATCGGCTCATCATCAGCCAGATTCTGCTCTAAAACATGATACAGATACTTCAGGGCGCGGTTTCCTTCCTCTGTCCCAAGCACCTTGTTCAGCAGCTTAAACTCCTGTACGTCCATGGAAACCATAGCATACTGCCGTTCCTTCTCCTTCAGCGTGTCGCGGGCCAGAATCTGAAACCTGGCATAGTTCATCCCGCCGGTAACCTCGTCGCAGAAGGCCAGCTGCTCCAGTTTTTTGCGGTTGGAGCGATAGCTGATGGTGAGTGCTGCCATACTGATACCCAGCAGAAAGATGGTTGCCATGGTAAAAATCAGCTGGGTGACGGAGAGCATGCTGATGCCCCCGCTGATAATATCGGCCGGTATCATGGTAATGACATACCAGTCCGTATATCGCAGCGGCTCGTACCGCACCATCACCTTTTCACCGTTCGTATCGGTAAACAGTATAATGCCCGACCTGCTGGTCTGGATATCCGCTTCCATCCGGGTAAATTCCGCCTCAGACCCATCATGATAGGCCTTATCCAGCTCCCGGGCCAGCTCTCTTTCCTCCGGCATGGAAATTACGGTTCCATCCCCTGTAATGACAAAGGAAATTCCCTGGCCGTCAAAGCTGTCCTCGTTCAGCAGGCGTTCCAGGGTCTCGCTTGTTTTTATGCCGACAATCACCGGCGAGCGGCTCTCTTCCGAATCTGAGACACAGTAAATCAATGTGTCGCCCCCCGGAACCACCAAGAGCTGAAGCCCGCTCTCTGATTGTTCGTCCAGGGCAGTACCGCTGTATGCCTCGGCCAGCCAAGTGTTAACTGCGCTCCAGTCATCAAAAAGCCAAAGCCCATCATAGCCGGAAAATTGGCGCTTGCTCTCCAAAAAGGCCCGCGCCTGTTCCGAAGAAAACAAAACAGCACTGTCCCGCAGCGTCTGCAGCATCTGCACGGAATTGTCAATGCGGCTGTCAATCTTATCCACAATCTGAGCCGATACATCAGACAAATAGTCCCCGGTACGGCGCTCTATCTGCTGATGCATTTTCAATGCGTTTCCGGCAAGAAATGCAGATACCACAAGAATCAAAATGGACAGTACGATAAACAGCAGCCGTATTTGATTTTCTGTTTTCCGTACTGAGCGCTCCATCCTTCACACTCCTGCGGCGTTCTTTATGCTGTATCAACAAGCCACAGCGCTTTACAGAAGATATCTGTTAAAAAACAGCTGAAACGCCCCGCCGCTTGTCGAAACAAAGCTATTTTAGCACACAGTATGCAACTTGACAAGTAGGTTTCATATTTTGTTTTTCAAGGTAAATTCTGCCTTTGTTTGTATCTTCCTGTCATTTTGAAATTGCATTCCTTCCATGCAACCTTTCGCATGACAGAAAAAGTCCCCCCGTCCGGAGGGACTTTTTGACCTTTCTTCTGCTTTGTCTGCGCGGTGCCGGAGCAAGGGCGGCTCATTCCGTCTCCTCCCGGACACGCCCATCCAGCAGTCCGGAATAGGTCCTGCGGAATTGCTCAAAGGTCCCCTGCTCCAGCTCAGTGCGGATACGGGCCATCAGCTCATTATAAAAATGGAGATTGTGCAGCACCGCCAGCCGCATCGCCAGCATTTCCCCCGCCGCAAACAGATGGCGCAGATAGGCCCGGGAGAACGCGGAGCAGGCGGGACAGGTACAGGTTTCATCCACCGGTCTGGTATCCAGCTTATATTTCTCATTTTTGATATTGATCGTGCCCCGCCAGGTATACAGCTTGCCGTGCCGGGCGTTGCGGGCGGGCATGACACAGTCAAAAAAGTCCACCCCGCGGGCCACCGCCTCGATGATATTGGAGGGGGTGCCCACCCCCATCAGATAGCGCGGCTTGTCCTTCGGCATATGGGGCTCCACGGCGTCAATGATGTCATACATCGTCTGGGTGGGTTCTCCCACCGCCAGACCGCCGATGGCATAGCCGTCACAGGGAATCCGGGCGATTTGCTGCATGTGCGCCACCCGAATATCGGGGTAAGTCCCCCCCTGATTGATGCCAAACAGCATCTGCCCCGGATTCACGCATCCGGGCTCCCGGCTGAGACGCTGGTGCTCCGTCACACACCGCTCCAGCCACCGCGCCGTCCGCCGGCAGGAGGCCTCCACATACTCCCTGGGCGACGGGTTCTCAATACACTCGTCAAAGGCCATGGCAATGTCGCTGCCCAAGTTGGACTGAATCTGCATGGACTCCTCCGGCCCCATAAAAATCTTGCGGCCGTCAATGTGGGAGGAAAAATAAACCCCCTCCTCCTTGATTTTCCGCAGAGAGGCCAGCGAGAACACCTGAAAACCGCCGCTGTCTGTAAGGATAGGACCGTCCCACCCCATGAACTGGTGCAGTCCGCCCAGCTCCTTTACCGTTCGGTCCCCCGGCCGAAGGTGCAGATGGTAGGTATTGGACAGCTCAATCTGGCAGCCAATTTCCTTTAAGTCCCGGGCAGACACCGCCCCCTTAATCGCCCCCTGGGTCCCCACGTTCATAAATACGGGGGTCTGCACCGTCCCATGGGGACAGGTGAACACGCCGCGGCGGGCTCTCCCCTCTTGTCTGATTACCTGAAACAAGCCGGTTCCTCCTACTTCTATTTCTTTTCAATAAGCTGTGAAAAATTGTGCAGCTGCGCCCTGTGCGCCGGGGACAGGCCTGACTTTCTCTGTCCCTGAATCGCCCCTGCGGCGCTGTCAGCGATGAAAGCAGACCGTTGGATTTATGTGTTCAGCCGGAGAAACGCCTCCTCCGCACTCATATCCAAAACTGCGCCAGGGGCAAAGGCTGCTTGATGGCTGCGGCTATTGTACCCTAGCGGGCGGTATTCTGTCAAATCATCAGGTGCAAGAAATGCCCCTGCGGCGCATCTTTCCCGGAAAAAATTCGGGCACGCAGAGGCCTGCCGCCCCCGCGTGCCCGACACAAAGGGAATATCAAATCCCGAACTCCCTGGGATAGACCACATGTCCGCTCAGGGGTTCTGCATCCTCCCGCAGCCGAATCGCCATAAAATTGGCGGAGGGGATGCCCGCCGGAACCTCGATTCCAAACTCCTCCGCCGGGCGGTACCCGCTGCGGGGATAATAGGTCTCGCTGCCCAGCACCAGGGAATAGGGATAGCCCAGGGCTCTGGCAATTTTGTGCCCCTCCTGAATCAGGGCAGTCCCCACCCCCATACGCTGAAAGGCCGGCCGCACAGACAGGGGCGCCAAAATCAGCACGGTGACGCCCCCCACCTCTCCTTCGGTGAACAGGATGTGTCCCGCCAGCTGGCCATCCGCCTCCGCCACCAGTGACAGCTGCGGAATAAAGGCGCCGCCCCGCCGAAGCGCTGCAACCAAGTCCTGTTCCGTCCCGTCCCTGTGTTCCGCGGAGGCAAAGGCCTCCTGAACCAGGTCGTATACCTGATCATAGTCCGCCGGAGTTTCCTGTCTGATCTGCATGCGGTCTTTCCCCTTTCCTTATGCGTTCTCCGCAAAATTTCCGGTGTACAGCTGATAATACTTTCCTTTTTTCTCAATCAGCTCGTCGTGGGTGCCCCGCTCAATGATGCGGCCCTGCTCCATGACCATGATGCAGTTGGCGTTGCGCACGGTGGAGAGCCGGTGGGCGATGACAAAGGTGGTCCGTCCGGTCATCAGCGCGTCCATGCCGTCCTGAACCAGCTTCTCCGTCCGGGTATCGATGGAGGAGGTGGCCTCGTCCAAAATCAGCACCGGCGGATCCGCCACAGCGGCCCGGGCAATGGCCAGCAGCTGCCGCTGGCCCTGGGACAAATTGGCCCCGTCGCCGGTGAGCATGGTGTTGTATCCATCCGGCAGGCGGCGGATAAAGCCGTCCGCATTGGCCAGCTTGGCCGCGGCCATGCACTCCTCGTCGGTGGCGTCCAGATTGCCGTAGCGGATATTCTCCAGCACCGTGCCGGTAAACAGGTGGGTGTCCTGAAGCACAATGCCCAGGGACCGGCGCAGATCCGGCTTTTTGATCTTGTTGATATTGATGCCGTCGTAGCGGATCTTTCCGTCGGCAATGTCATAGAAGCGGTTGATCAGGTTTGTGATCGTGGTCTTGCCCGCGCCGGTAGCCCCTACAAAGGCAATCTTCTGGCCCGGCTTGGCCCACAGGCTGATGTCGTGGAGCACCAGCTTCTTTTCGTCATAGCCGAAGTCCACGCCGTCGAAAACCACCCCGCCCTGCAGCCTTGTATAGGTAACGGTGCCGTCCGCCTTGTGGGGGTGCTTCCATGCCCACACATTGGTGCGCTCCACGCTCTCGTGCAGCTGGCCCTCGGCGTCTTCCTTGGCGTTTACCAGCTCCACATAGCCTTCGTCCTTCTCCGGAATTTCATCCATCAGGTCAAACACACGCTGGGCGCCGGCGGCCGCGGTGACCACAAAGTTGATCTGCATGCTCACCTGTGCAATGGGGTTGGTGAAGCTCTTGTTCAGACCCACAAAGGTAATCACAGTGCCCAGGGTGACGCCCGCCATATTGTTGTTGATGGCCAGAATCGCCCCGACAACGGCCACCACCACATAGCTCAGCCAGCCCACGTTGGCGTTGATGGGCATGAGCAGGTTGGAATAGCGGTTGGCCAGGTTGGCGCTCTGGCGCAGGGTCTCGTTCACCTTGTGGAAATCGGCCTTGGCAGCCTCCTCGTGGCAGAAGACCTTGACCACCTTCTGTCCGTCCAGCATCTCCTCAATAAAGCCGTCCACGGCACCCAGGGCCTGCTGCTGCTGAACAAAATACTTGCCGGACAGGCGGGTGAAGTTTTTGGTAACCGTCAGCATCACCACGGCAGTGAGAATGGAAATCACCGTGAGCGCGGGGCTCATAATCAGCATGGTCACCAGAGTGGCCGTCATGGAAAAGCCGGAGTTGATAATCTGGGGGATGCTCTGGCTTAAAAGCTGGCGCAGGGTGTCCACGTCGTTGGTATACACGGACATGATGTCTCCATGGGCGTGGGTATCGAAGTATTTGATGGGAAGAGACTCCATCTTGTGGAACAGATCGTCTCTCAGGTGGCACAGGGTGCCCTGGCTCACATTAACCATGATTCGGTTATAGGAAAAGGAGGCGACCACGCCCACGCCCATGATGCAGGCCAGGCGTACAATATCATGGTAGAGGCCGCTGAAATCCTGAGAGCCGTTTTGCAGCATGGGGACGATATAGCTGTCGATCAGGGTCTGGGGAAAAGTGGCCCCCACCACAGTACACACAGCAGAAACCAAAATGCACAGGATTACCACACCGAACAGATGCTTATAGTAGTGGAGCATATAGCGGATCACGCGGCCCAGCACGTCTCTGCCTCTGCCCCGGTTGACAGGATGATTCATCGCTTCGTTTCCTCCTCTCACGCCGGCTGGTCAAAGTCGCCGCCGCCCTTGACCTGAGACTCATAGATCTCCTGATAAATCGGGTTGGTCTTGAGCAGATTCTCGTGGGTGTCAAAGGCGTTGACCCGGCCATTGTCCAGCACCAGGATGCGGTCGGCGTTTTCCACGCTGGACACCCGCTGGGCGATGATAATTTTGGTGGTGCCGGGGATCTTCCGGGCAAAGGCGGCCCGGATCTTTGCGTCCGTGGCGGTGTCCACAGCGCTGGTGGAGTCATCCAGAATCAGCACCTTGGGCTTTTTCAGCAGGGCCCGCGCGATACACAGCCGCTGCTTCTGGCCGCCGGAGACGTTATTGCCGCCCCGTTCGATGCGGGTATGATAGCCGTCGGGGAAGCGGTCGATAAACTCGTCGGCGCAGGCGGCCCTGCAGGCCTCCACGCACTCCTCCTCCGTGGCATCCGGGTTGCCCCAGCGCAGATTGTCCAGAATGGTGCCGGAAAAGAGGGTGTTCTTCTGCAGCACCACAGAGACCTGATCGCGCAGGGCATCCATATCGTACTGCCGCACGTCCAGGCCGCCTACCTCTACGCTGCCCTCATCCACATCGTACAGCCGGCAGATCAGGTTCACCAGGCTGCTCTTGCCGCTGCCGGTGCCGCCGATGACGCCGATGGTCTCGCCGGACTTGATATGCAGGTCAATATCCGTCAGCGCATTTTTTCCGCTGCCGTGCTTGTAGGAGAAGTTCACATGGTTAAAGTCGATGGAGCCGTCCTTCACTTCCATCACCGGGTGCTCCGGGTCGTGAAGGTCCGGGGTCTCCTCCAGCACCTCCCGGATTCGGCGGATACTGGCCATGGACATGGAGATCATCACCACCACCATGGAGAGCATCATCAGACTCATAAGCAGCGACATGATATAGCTGTACAGGCTGGTCAGGTCGGTGGTACCCAAAGTGCCGTCCACCACAATGAAGTGAGCGCCCAGCCAGGACACCATGATAACGCAGAAATAGACCGCGATCATCATGGACGGGCCGTTGAAGGCCAGCAGGCCCTCGGCCTTGACAGACAGATCATAGAGGCTTTTCGACGCCTTTGCGAACTTGCTGTCCTCATAGCCCTCCCGCACAAAGGCCTTGACCACCCGGATGGCGGACACGTTCTCCTGCACGCTGGCGTTCAAATCGTCGTACTTCCGGAACACCTGGTTGAAAATCCGCAGGGTGATCACCATGATGGTGCCGATCACCGCCACCAGGAAGCCCAGTGCAATCAGGAAGGTGAGGCTCAGCTCCACATTGATGTACATACACATGCCGAAGCTGAAAATCAGTGTCAGGGGGGAACGCACCGCGATACGAATCACCATCATAAAGGCCTGCTGCACGTTGGTGATGTCGGTGGTCATACGGGTGACCAGTCCGGGCACGCTGAATTTATCAATATTGGAAAATGAAAATGTCTGGATCTGGGCGTAAATAGCCTCACGCAGATTGGCCGCGAAACCCGATGCGGCGCTGGCCGCAAACCGGCCGGCGGTGGCGCCGAAAATCAGACTGAGCAGCGACATGACCACCAGAATGGCGCCGTACCGGTAAACCGCAGACAGGTTGCTGGCCTCCAGTCCTTCGGCCAGCAGCCGAGCGGTGATGAAGGGCAGCAAAATCTCCATGATCACCTCCAGGGTGGTCAGTACGACGCACAGCCCAGTGTCTTTTTTATAGCGGCCAAGCTGATGCAATACACTTCTCACAACTTTGTTTCCTCCCTATGTTCTATGTTTCTCCATGAGCTGAGACAAGTTTCCCAGCATCTTTTGCTGCATCTGCTCCAGTACATTCAGCTCCTCCGCGGAAAAGCCGCAGCACAGCTGCTCCTGGGCCGTGCAGATGGCACAATCCAGAAACTCCCGCACCTGCTCGCCCTTTTCTGTGCCGAACAGAAGCTTGCGCCGGTCATCCTCCCGGCAATGTTCCACACGCACATAGCCCTTCTCCCGAAGCCGCTTGAGCAGTGAAGAGATCGCCGCCATGGAGTAGCCGAATGCCTGATGGATATCTGTCAGAGAGGTTCCCTCTTCGGCGTGGTTCAAAATAAAAAGGAGCACGTCAGCCTGTACCGCCGTGATCCCTGTTTGCGCCAGGGCCCTATTGGCCAGCAGCTCCAGCTGGATGCTGATCTGCCGGTTCTTGCGGGCCATCCGCCTCAGATCCTCCCCCACTGCATGTCACCCCTCTCCAATTAGTTTTTATCGAAATTATTTTGATCCTTATTGTTTATAGCATAAAGAAACTTGCTTGTGAAATTCAAATCTGTTATCATGTATAAAAGATTTTTATCGAACTTTTATATTGTACAAAAACAGGTCTCATACAGGGGGAATTTTTTTGAATACTACACAATTGGAATGCTTCATGTCCGTCTCAAATTTCTTGAATTTCTCCCGCGCAGCCGAGCAGCTTTGCATCACACAGCCCGCCGTCAGTCATCAGATCAACGCACTGGAGGACGAGCTGGGCGTCAAGCTCTTCCACCGGAGCAGCAAGAGCGTCCGCCTGACCCAGGCCGGGCATCTGTTCACCCAGTATGCCAGCGAGATGCTCCGGCTGTCAGGGCTGTCCAAGGCAAGGCTGAAGGCATATCAGCAGGCCCTTCCCATGCGGTTTGGCGTGGGCTGCCGGGACTTTATGGAGCTGCGTCTGTTCACCTCTGTTCTGGCACAGCTGCGCCAGGAGGAGCCGCAGCTGCTGCCTGTGCTGCGGCTTATCCCCTTCGCCTCCCTGGAAACCCAGCTTGCCGACGGAGATATCCAGGTTATGTTCTCTTATCAGGACACCGCACCCAAGCGGGCCAGCTATCGGGAACTGATCCGCCGCCCTATTGTCTGCGTATGCAGTGCAGATTATCCCCTGGCCGAGTACAGCCAGCTTACCATCCCGCAGCTGAAGGAGTATGGGCGCATCGCCGTCTGCACGCCGCCCGCTTGCCCTCCCGGGCTGTTTGCCGTCCAAAACCAGCTTACAGCGGGGCGCGGCCCTGACCAAATGCTTTTCTGCGACAATCTGGAGATTATCTGTTCCATGGCGGAGTCCGGCTTCACCTTTGCCGTAATGGCCGATCTCCCGCCGGTCCGGCTGCCCGGTCTGCGGTATATTCCGCTGACGGACTGCCACCCCCTCTCCTTTGGGGTGGCGTACCTGTCCGAACAAAGCAGCCCCATCCTGCGCCGTTTTTTCGCGCTGCTGGAAGAGATCCTTCAGACCGACACCGCGCAGGTCTGATACAGAATGCGGATTCCGAAAGGGGAGCGGCAGCCCGTCGGGCTGCCGCTCTTCTTCTGTTATTTCACCAGCTGGCTCATATCGTACAGGCCGGGACGTTTCACCGAAGCCATAAACTTGGCGGCTTCCAGCGCCCCCTGGGCGAAGATTTCCCGGGAGAGGGCGGTGTGCTTGATCTCCATCACCTCGTCATGGCCGGCAAAGATAATCTCGTGCTCGCCTACAATGGTTCCGCCCCGGACAGCTGAGATGCCAATCTCCTTTTTCTCCCGGGGATGGCGGACACTGTGACGCTCATATACGTACTCCGTCTCATGGCCGCAGGCCTCCGCCGCCGCATCGGCGATCATCAGGGCGGTGCCGCTGGGGGCGTCCACCTTGCGGCGATGGTGACGCTCCACAATCTCAATATCATAGCTGTCCCCCAGAATCGAGGCGGCCTTTTTCACCAGCTCCAGCAGTACATTGATCCCCAGAGACATATTGGCCGAGCGGAAAATGGGCACCTCCTGGGCGGCGGCACCGATTTTAGCCACTTGTTCGGGCGTATAGCCGGTGGTGGCCAGCACCAGGGGGGTTCCGGTGCGGCGCGCAAACTCCAGCAGGCCGTCCAGCGCCGCGGGCGAGGAGAAATCAATCACCGCGTCCGCCCCGGTCTCCAGCTGCGCGGGCGAGGAATAGACCGGAAACTCCCGATCGCTGGAGCCCAGCACGTCGAAGCCGGCCATCACCTCCACCTGGGCATCCGCCGCGCACAGCTCGGCCACTACCCGTCCCATGTGGCCGTTGCAGCCCGAAATGATTATCTTCAGCATAGGAAAACACTCCTTTGTCCGCCGCGCCGTCCGGCCGGCAGCTTAGTCAAGCGGATCGGCCCCTTACAGCAGACCCATGCGCTCCATGGAGGCGCGCAGGACAGCCTGATTCTTCTCAGACATCTCGCACAGAGGCAGGCGCAGGGGGCCGGCCTCCATGCCCATCAGGTTCATGGCGGTCTTGACGGGGATGGGGTTAACCTCGCAGAACAGGGCGTCAATCAGATCCATGTACTGGATCTGCAGCTTGGCAGCCTCCTCAAAGTTCCCCTCCAGACACAGATGGCTCATCTTCACCATGACCTCCGGGGCAATATTGGACACCACGGAGATGACGCCCTTGGCCCCCAGGGACATCATGGGAACCACCTGGTCGTCATTGCCGGACCAGATATAAAAGTCATCCGGGCACAGATAGCGGGTGTGGGCCAGCAGGGAGAAATTTCCGCTGGCCTCCTTGACCCCGTTGATCTTTGGGTTCTCTGAGAGCACCTTGTAGGTCTCGGCCGTAAAGGAGACGCCGGTGCGGCTGGGCACGTTATAGAGGATGATGGGCAGCTCGGTCCGCTCAGCAATGTACTCATAGTGCTTAATCAGGCCGGTCTGGCTGGCCTTGTTATAGTAGGGGGTCACATGGAGCAGGGCATCGGCCCCGGAGTCCTGGGCGTGCTGGGACAGGTAGACGGCGGCAGAGGTATCGTTGCTGCCGGCGCCGGCAATCACCTTGACCCGATGATTGACACGCTTGACGCAGAATTCCACCGCGGCAATGTGCTCCCGGATGGACATGGTGGCCGACTCGCCCGTGGTGCCGCAAACGCATACCGCGTCCACGCCGGCGGCAATCTGCGCGTCAATCAGGCGGCCGAAGGCATCATAGTTAATATTTCCGTTTTCATCAAATGGGGTGGCCAGGGCAGGACAGGATCCGGTAAAAACTGGAGTTCTCATAACATGCACCCTTTCTAATCACAATCGAGAATCAGAATTTAAGACTTGTGCCGCAGATTTATTTGCGGTCCATATACCCCTCGGCGCACAGCAGCTCGGCCAGCAGCACCGCGCCGCCGGCGGCGCCCCGCAGGGTATTGTGGCTCAGGCCCACAAACTTGTAGTCATACTGGGTATCGGGGCGCAGGCGGCCCAGCGAGATGGCCATGCCGCCCTCCAGCTCCCGGTCCAGCTTGGCCTGGGGACGGTCGGGCTCCTCAAAGTAGTGGAGGAACTGCTTGGGGGCGGAGGGAAGCTTCAGCTCCTGGGGACGGCCCTGGAAGCTGGCCCACTCGACCTTAATCTGTGCCTCGGTGGGCTTCTCCCCCTTAAAGGAGACAAACACGGCCGCCGTGTGGCCGTCGGACACCGGCACCCGCAGGCACTGGGCGGTAATGGCGGGGGAAGCGGCTTTGACAATCTTTCCGTCCTCTACCCTGCCCCAGACCTTCAGGGGCTCCTGCTCGCTCTTTTCCTCCTCGCCGCCGATATAGGGGATCAGGTTATCCACCATCTCGGGCCAGCGCTCAAAGGTCTTGCCCGCCCCGGAGATGGCCTGATAGGTGCACACCAGCACCTTGTCGATGCCGTACTTCAGCAGCGGGTGCAGCGCGGGGGCATAGGACTGGATGGAGCAGTTGGACTTGACGGCGATAAACCCGCGCTGGGTACCAAGGCGTTTGCGCTGGGCGGGAATGACCTTCAGGTGCTCCGGATTCAGCTCGGGCACCACCATGGGCACGTCGTCGGTCCACCGGTGGGCGGAGTTGTTGGACACCACGGGACACTCGGCCCTGGCATAGGCCTCCTCCAGTGCGCGAATCTCCTCTTTCTTCATATCCACCGCGCAGAATACAAAGTCCACCTGGCCGGCAATCTTCTCCACATCCGCCTGGGCGTCCAGCACGACAAGCCCCTTGGCCTCCTCCGGAATGGGGGTCTTCATGGCCCAGCGGCCGGCCACTGCCTGTTCATAGGTCTTGCCCGCCGAACGGGAACTGGCGGCAATCACCGCAAGCTGGAACCAGGGGTGATGCTCCATCAGGGTAACAAAGCGCTGCCCCACCATGCCCGTACCGCCGATTACGCCAACTTTGTACTTTTTTTCCACTTCAATCTACCTCCCAAATGGCGCAGGATATTTTATGACCAACACAGGGCGATGATGAACCCGCCCTCCTGCACTTGATACAGAAAAAAATAAATCAGCGGCTTTTCAAGCGGCTGATTTTGTACTATAATGTCGACTGTAGCGTGCTGAGACAGCCGGCAGTATATTCACAAAAGCAGACAGCGCTCCATCAGTTCCACTGATGACAGTCGCATGGCTGTTCACCATACGACCAGAGCCCGCCTCCTCCGGCGGAGGAGCTCTTCGGCGGCCTCCCCTTTCGGCGTGGCTGAAACGGGAGCCGGTTCCCTTACCACGCTTACTGATGTAAGCCGCGACCTCTATCCTGCATATTTTATGCTTTATCCTACCATGTTTGCCGGTGAGTGTCAATAGAACGAATCAGATGAAACAGAGAAATGGAGCCTATCATGAGAAAAAGATTTATGCAGCTTGCCGCCGTCCTCCTTGCAATTATTCTATGCGTCCCGGTCAGCTGGGCGGCCACCACCAATGACGACGGCGAGATTATGATTCGGGTGGGGCTGGCCTCCACCAGCAGCCACGTGGCTCAGGGGACGATGGAGGCGGCCCACCTGGAAAACAACACCGGCTATGGCTCCGGCTATCGCTTTGGGTACTATGACGACGATCTGAATTTTGTGGAGCTGGGCCGCACCGATGAGGACATAACCCAGATTGCCGTTTTGAAGACCCAGAACCTCTATTACGGCTATGTCTCCTCCCTGGGCAAGACCACCTATTCCAGCCAGATCACCAGCGACATTGCGGTGGGCTGCTATCACATTCAGATTCCGGGCTCCTATGCGGTTTACCGGGATGCGGCGGCCGACGCCCAGGTCTACGGCGGCTTTGTGGCCTGGGTCAACGGGGCATATCAGGTCCGGGTGGGCTCCTACCTCACCAAGGCGGATGCCCAGGCCGCGCTGGATTCCATGACCCAGGGCACCATTGTGGGCACCAGTTCCTATGGGATCAATGTGGTGGAGACCGGAACTGACAACATTCTGTTTCAGTATGACAACAGCTCCTCCCCCACCTTTGCCGTGCTGCCCGATGTCACCGGCGAGGACGATGTGCGCACCTGGTTCCTGGGCTTCAAGTACCGGGGCGGCTTCACCTATCAGCGCATTGACGGGGGCAACCTGACGGTAGCCAACGTCCTGGACCTGGAGAACTATGTGAAAGGCGTCGCCTGCTATGAGATGGGCCGAAGCTGGCCGCTGGAGGCCCTGAAGGCCCAGTCCATCTGCGCCCGGACCTACGCCTTGGTCAACCTGGGCACCCACAACAGTTTGGGCTTTGACGTGTGCAACACTGACTACTGTCAAGTCTACCATGGCGCGGGCAGCAACCGGACAGACTATGGTCCCAGCGAGACCAGCGACCAGGCTGTGGAGGAAACCGCAGGCATGGTACTGTGGTACGAGAACACCCTGGCCGAGACATACTACTCCTCCAGTCACGGCGGAGCCAGCGAGGAGGTCGCCAATGTCTGGGGCAGCAACGATCCCGGGGATTACCCCTATCTGTGCGGCGTCATTGACCCTTACGAGTCCACTATTGCCGATTTAAACCCCTACTCCTCCTGGACGGTCAGCTACACCGCCTCCTCCCTGGCCAGCCGGCTTCAGGGCTATGGCTACGGGGTCAACACCTCCATCGATCATCTGGAGCTGACCTACTCTGAACTGGGCAACGTATTGAAAATCGTGGTCCACTGGAAAAACGGCAGCACCAACACGTTCCGCTCCACCGGCAGCGGCTCTGCAAAAACAGACATCCGCACTACCTTTGGCCTGCGCTCCATCCGCTTCACCGTCAACGATCAGACTGTCACCGTGGGGGGCAGCAGCCCCTCCTCCGGGGATGGCTACCTGGTCAACGGCTCCGGCTCTGTGTCCGGTACTGACGGGCTGTATGTGATCTCGGGCAGCGGGACGGTCTCCCAGGCCGGCGATGATCTGTACACGATCTCCGGCTCGGGCTCTGTCTCCGCCCTGGAACCGGGCTCCGGCAGCTCCGGCGGCAGCAACGAGGGGGGCGGGACCGTCACGGTCTCCGGCAGCTCCTATGTCTTTGACGGAGCCGGCTGGGGACACCAGATCGGGCTGAGCCAGTACGGCGCCAACGCCATGGCCCGGCTGGGCTACACCGGCGAGGAGATTGTGGAGTTCTATTTCCCCGGCACCCGCGTGGAGCCCTATGATTCCTAATTTCACCACAGAGAAAGGCGATCACCATTGAAAACTTCTGATTTTGACTTTGACCTTCCGGAGGAGCTGATTGCCCAGACTCCTCTGGACCGGCGGGACGCCTCCCGGCTGCTGACGCTGGACAAGCGGACCGGTCAGACCGGCCACCACCATTTTTATGATCTGCCCCAGTTCCTTCGCCCCGGGGACTGTCTGGTGCTCAACGACTCCCGGGTACTGCCCGCCCGGCTTATCGGCCACCGGCCCACCGGAGGGGTATGCGAGGTACTGCTGCTCACCGACAAAGGGGACAACCTGTGGGAGTGTCTGGTCCGCCCGGGCCGGAAGCTCAAGCCGGGGGCCCAGGTCCTATTTGGGGACGGCGAGCTCACCGCCCGGATTGAGGCGGAGGTGGAGGACGGGAAACGTCTGGTCCGCTTTCAGTATGAGGGTATCTTTCTGGAGGTGCTGGAGCGGCTGGGCAAGATGCCTCTCCCCCCCTATATCAAGGCGGAGCTTCAGGACAACGAGCGGTATCAGACGGTCTACTCCCGGGTGATGGGCTCGGCGGCCGCCCCCACCGCCGGCCTGCATTTCACGCCGGAGCTGCTCCGCCAGGTGCAGGACATGGGGGTCCGGGTGTGCTATGTCACCCTGCATGTGGGGCTTGGGACCTTCCGCCCGGTGAAGGCGGAAAATATTCAGGACCACGAGATGCACTCGGAGTTCTGCATGATCTCCCAGGAGACCGCCGACGCCATCAACCAGACCCGGAAGAACGGAGGGCGGGTCATCTGCGTGGGCACCACCTCCTGCCGCACCATCGAGAGCTTCGCCGCCGAGGACGGCACCCTGACCGAGCGCTCCGGCTGGACGAACATCTTCATCTATCCCGGCTATCGCTTCAAGGTTCTGGACGGGCTGATCACCAATTTTCATCTCCCCCAGTCCACCCTGATTATGCTGGTGTCCGCCCTGGCCGGGCGGGAGCATGTGCTGGCCGCCTATCGGGAGGCTGTGGAACAGCGCTACCGCTTTTTCAGCTTTGGCGATGCCATGCTGATTTTGTGATCAGCCGGCACAGCCCGCACAGGAAGGGAGGGATCGGGCCGTTTTGAATGGTTTTTTTCTGCTTCTCCCTTTCTTTTTTATCCGCTTTGGTTTACTGGCCCTTCTAGACAAGGATGCGCTGCGCCGGGCCGCCCACTTTGCCCCTATGACAGGAAACTCGGCGTCGGCGTATTGGGTTTATCAGGCGTCCAATCTGGCACTTCTGGTCTGCCCATTTGTTCGCTCTGTCACGTTTTCTCCTCTCCCGCTTTTCCTTTTGGGGCTAGCAGCCTATCTCCTGGGCCTTGGTTTTTGCGCCGCATCCATCGTCAGCTTCGGAGCTTCCTCGGCAGGCGGACTGAGAACGGGCGGTGTATACCGCTTCTCCCGCAACCCGATGTATCTGTCCTATGATCTGTTCTTCCTGGGCTGTTCCCTCCTGATACAATCGCCGCTGATGCTGGGGAGTTTGGTGGTGTTCTGCCTATCTTCCCATTGGATCATTCTGGCGGAAGAGCAGTGGTGTCTGAAGCAGTTCGGCGGCACCTATCAGGCATATCTGCAGTCGGTTCGGCGCTATCTTTGAAATTCTGTAAAAGGACTGCCTCTTCCTCGGGAAGGGGCAGTCCTTAGTTTGTCAAAAAGCCCTCTTGTATGGAGTTTAGCCGTCCACAAACAACGGAATCAGCTGAAATCTCGTCATTTCCGGGGGCATGTGCCTTATTGTCAGCGAAAATTTCGTGCAGTCTAACTTGAAAAAGTGACTTATCAATTTATTGAAATTGATAAGTCACTTTTTTGTAACCTAAAACCACTCGCTAAGCGAGTGGTTCAAAAAAGCCTAAGGCGATAAACAAGAAAAAACTCCCTTTGCTATAATGAAAGTGCGGTCTGCCAACTGCACAAAGAATAGCAAAGGGAGGGCATTCAGATGGGACTGAATGACATCAATAGTTTATCTCATACGCGATGGAATTGCAAATATCATATCGTATTTGCGCCGAAGTACCGCAGGAAAGTATTTTACAGAGAAAAGAAAGCAGCGATAGGGAAGATACTGCGGCAGCTATGCGAGTGGAAAGGGGTAAGAATCATAGAGGCGGAAGCGTGCCCCAACCATATCCACTTGTTTGTAGAGATACCGCCGAAAATCTCGGTGTCACACTTTATGGGGTATCTGAAAGGGAAGAGCAGCACAATGCTGTATGAGCAATTCGGCGAGTTGAAATACAAGTATCGAAACCGGGAATTTTGGTGTAGAGGGTACTACGTGGATACGGTGGGGAAAAACGAGAGCCGAATTGCGGAGTATGTGAGGAACCAACTAAAAGAGGACGAGATGGGAGAGCAACTGAGAATTCCATCTAGTGGCCCGTTTACGGGCGGCAAGTAGCAGTCCTCACGCAGCTGGCAGACCGTATTACGCGTTGCACGCGTCCGCGAGGAACAAAGGGCTATGCCCGCACAGTGACAACCACCAGCTTCGCTGGTGGATGTGTTCATTCGACAGTCTCAGTCTTTTTTGCTCTTATCTTTTTACTTTCAGGGGCGGTATACGTCATCAATAATCTCAAAGCCCTTTTCCGACAGGGTCTTCTCCACCCACTCCCGCTTTGCAGTGCCATTTTTGGCCGCAGCTAGCTTGGTCTCGTCGGCTGCCTGGAACTTCTTGGCCTCCTCCAAAATGGTAGGGGCATCTCTGCGGGGGATCACAATCACGCCGTCCGGGTCGGCCAGAATGATATCGCCGGGATTGACACTCACGCCGCCGCAGGAGATGGGCACGTTGATCTCTCCCGGTCCCTCCTTGTAGGGGCCTCCGGGGGTGGTACCGGTGCAGTACACCGGGAAATCCCAGTGTCCGATCTCGTCAATGTCACGGATCGGGCCGTCCAGAACAATACCCGCAATTTTCTTGGTGTACTTCAGGAATGCCATCATGATCTCCCCCATAAGGGCCCGGGTGTTGTCCTCCTCGTTGGAGACCACAATCACGTCCCCTTCATGGCACAGATTCAGCGCCGCATGGAGGGCCAGATTATCGCCGGCACGGGCCTTGACTGTGAAGGCGGGACCCACCATCATCTGCTCCTTGGGCTGGCTGACCAGATGAATCCGGGGGTTCATGGCACAGCTGCGGCCCATGACATCCGCGGTGTTGGAGGCGGGAATGGTCTTAAACTGGGCCATTACCTTGGGATCCGGCATTTCGCGCTGCAAATAAATACGTTTTCCGACTGGCATAAAATTTCCCTTCTTCTTTTCAAATTGTTTCTATTTGACTCCGGGCATGGGGCAGTATTATTCTGCCTCAGTCCGTTCGTTACCGATAGGTCTCCTCGTAGAGGTAATCCGGCGCACAGTAGACAATGTCGCCGTCCTTGATGGTCATTTCCGTCTTCAGCGTCCTGTCCGCTTCAAAGGCGGCACCCTTCCAGTCACGATAGGTCTGGTGCATGGGCAGCCAACTGAAAATGGCGATATCGGCCCGAGCACCCTCGCTCAGGCAGCCGATCTCTCCCTCCATTTTCATCAGGCGGGCGGGAGCCTGGGTGGTCATCTCCACCACCTGCTTCAAGGGAATGCCCATCGCCACATAGCGGGACATGAGATTGGGCAGGGAGAAAATGGACCGGCGGTACATGCTGGCCAGCACCAGATCGGTACTGCAGAAGTCGGCAATAAAGCCCTGCTCCTTGGCCTTGAGCATCACGTCAAAGTCGCCGTGCTTACGCCCTTCGGCAGTGTCGAAGAGAATGCCCCGCTCCCGTGCCTGAAGCACGCAGTCATAAAGGCGGCCGTTTTCATCCAGGATGGTATTTTTCACGCCCTGATAGACATGCTCAAAGATATCGCCCGGCCGCAGAATGTCCAGTACTTCGCTGGTGGGTACAGGGATATTGGTGCAGTGCACCTCCACCGGACAGCCGATGCGGTCTGCAATGGCTACCGTAGCTTTCAGCGGCTCAATTCCCAGACCTTCGGCCAGCTCTTCACTCTGGCGAATCTTCAGTCCCAGGATATTGTCCTTGTTTTCCTCATAGATGCGGGCGATTTTTTCCGGATTGAAGTACTTTGGATTGATGCACTCGTGGTAACTGGTGGTAGCCAGCCCGGCGGAACACATCTGCAAAAAGCTTTTGATTGTCACCTTGCTCCGGGCGATGACCGCCGAGCGGAACAGCCGGTAATTGGCCACACCTGCCGTTGCATCCACCGCGCTGGTTACGCCGGTAGGCAGATAGGCCAGATCAGGATAAATTCCGATCTCTGTCCCCTCTGTAAACATATGGGCGTGGGAGTCGATGAGGCCGGGGAATACATAGCGCCCGGCGGCATCAATGACATGACGTGCCTGCTCCCCCTCCTCATAGCGGGTGATTCTCCCGTTGTACACCGAAACCGGACGAACCTCGTCCACTCCGCTGGCCGGGTCAATCACATGTCCGTTGACAATCAGCAAATCAAGCATGGAATCAGCCTCCTTTTCCTATTTTGTTTTTAGCAAAGCAGTCGGGCGGATCCAGACGGCGGGCTCTCCTCCTTCTGAATCCGCCCGTCGGGCTTAAGAGGACATCTGCCCCCGGATATAGCCCAGAATCATGGCCAGAACTGTGGCGATTGCGGAAACCGTGCTGGCAGGCTTTGCAATCAGGTCGGACAGCTGGACCGCCATCTCACCGTCCATCAGCAACACGGCCACCGCCTGACCGGCCACCATGACAGTCACCGCCGCAAAGAACACAACTGTAACAATCACGCACAGGGTCTCAATCAGTTTTTCAAACGCTTTCATGCTTCAACGCTCCTTTCAGCGGATGACGGGCAAAATTCCATAGGCCACAAGGACAGCCACAGCCAACAGCGGAACAATGTAGTCCGTAATCAGGGGGCGGAAAATTACCTTTGGATCCTTTACCTCCGCAAGGCCGCAGGAGATAAAGATAGGCGAAGAACTGGGAGGCGAAGCGCCCTCGGTGGAGATGCAGATCATGAAGGCCACAACGGCACAGATGGGGGCGATGCCCGCATCCACAAAGACGGAGTAGGCCACCTGACCCACGGCGGCAGTGGTAGCCACAGCGCTCAGAGGGCCGGCCACCAGGGCGACCATGATGCAGGTCAAAATTACCATCACAATGCCGGGCAGGCTCAGGGACTGAAGGATGGCCGCCAGATCCTGGTCAAAGCCCACAGCATTAAGCACATTGCTGGCCGCCAGAGCGAAGAGCAGCACACCGCCTACGGTGCAGAAGCTGGGCTGGCAGCTCTTGAGCAGGTCGACCCAGCCGCCTGCGGACTTGGGCAGATTTTTTCTGCCTACCAGCAGACAGATAAAGCACACTACAATGGGCACCCACAACACGATGTTGATGGATCCCACGCCGGCAGAACCGAAGGACTCCACCGAAGCCAGCGCCTCGGAGATGGGGCCCACCGTCAGAGCCAGAGGAATTGCGATGCCCAGCAGCATCAGCAGGGAGGTCCAGTTGTCGTGGAAGGACTTGCCCAGCGGCTTGATCTGGTCGGCGGGCACCGGCTTGACGTCATACTTTCTGGCATACAGCCATACCCGCAGCAGGCGGTAGCCAAATGTCCAGGCACCGGCGCACAGGCAGGCCACATAGGCCTGGCCCACCTCTACCACGGCGGCCACCTCTGCCAGACCGACCAGCAGGTACAGCGCGGAGCAGGAAGGCATAGACTGGCCCACCCCCGCATTTCCGGCATTCATGGTGGCGGCCACCGGCTTGGGCCAGCCGCTGTCCTTCATCCAAGGCACGGTAATCGCACCCACCGTGGAGCAGTTTGCAATGGCGTTGCCCGAAACTAGGCCGAACAGGAAGCTTGCGCACACCGACACATAGGCCGCGCCGCCGCGAATCCGTCCAATCATGGAGTTGAGCAGCTCCACCAGTTTTGCAATAATACCGGTCTTTGTCATAACCACCGCCATCATCAAAAACAGCATGGTAGCCAGGAACGAGCTCTCCTTGGAAGCCGAGTAAATGGAATCCCACAGGGTAGTCACGATGTTCGCCGGCCCGTTAAACAGGGCGATTACCACCAGACCTACCAGCATCGCCTCCGCGATGTTGCGTTTGATTACAAGCATCCAAACCAGAATGGCCAGAATGTACACTACAAACGCCCACACACCAATTCCGATTGTCACCTGTACCCCTCCTCTTTTTGTTTTATTTTTTATATGATTGACGGATCCCCGCCTATCATCCGTTTGGAACAGACGCCCTTACTTGTTCAGCACGTCCCGCAGCTCCGGCACTACAAACTTAGGTGTACGACCGGAGAAGAAATCGTCGATGGCCTCGGCACAGGCCACGGAGGACCGACTGGACGCCTCCTTGGTGGCGCCGCCGATGTGGGGCGCGGTGAGGACATTGTCCATCTCAATGAGCGGGTTGGCCGGGTCGATGGGTTCCTTCTCCAATACGTCCAGACCGGCACCGGCAATCTTCCCTGCCTGAAGGGCCCGGACCAAAGCGGGCTCGTCCACAATGGATCCCCGGGAGGTGTTGATCAGATAGGCGCTCTCCTTCATCAGGCCAAACTCCCGGTCGCTGACGCTGTGGACTGTCTCAGGCGTAGCGGGCACATGGAGGGAGACGTAATCGGCCTGTCTGAAGATCTCGTCCCGATCCTCCACCAGCCGGATGTACTCGGGCAGCCCCTCCTTCTTGGCGAAGGGGTCATAGGCCAGCACCGTCATATCAAAGCCCAGCGCAGCCTTCTTGGCCACCAGCTTTCCGATGTTGCCCAGACCGACCAGCCCCAGGGTCTTTCCCTCCAGCTCCGTCTTGGGGATGCCCATCTTAGCCTTGCGGTAGTCCTCCAGATACAGCTTCTGCACCTTCTTGAAGTTCCGGGAGCAGTAGAGCATATAGAAGATAGCCAGCTCTGCTACTGAAATGGCATTGGCACCGCCGGCGGTGCACACCAGCACCCCGTGCTTCCGGGCTGCCTCCAGATCCACGCCGTCATAACCGGCCCCGTGGCGGGCAAGGATCTTCAGCTTGGGCGCGGCGTCAAAGATCTTCGCGGTAATCTTGGCGGTACGGACAATGATGGCATCACAGTCGCCGATGTCTGCGATAATGTCCTCCTCGGTAAAGCCCCGGCCATCCACCACATCATAGCCATGTTCCCGCAGGCAGGCATATCCAGCCGGCAGAATAGGCTGCGGCAGAAGCACTCGAATTGCCATACAAATTCCCCCTCATGATTTTGTGTACTTTGTATAAAAGTGTTTGCGTTTTTCCTGAAAATAGAGTATTATAGACAGGTCAAAAAATCAAACAGTGATTTTTAGATTTTTTTACAAAATTTTTTTGTAGGGGGATGCTGTATGGATTTGACCAGCCTGTATTACTTCTCTGAATTGGCAAAGGACCTGAACATGACAAAGACAGCCGCCCGCCTTTACATCTCCCAACAGACCCTGAGCAACCATATCCACCGTCTGGAGCAATACTACAATGCACCGCTTTTTTATCGAAAGCCCTCTCTTTCTCTCACCTGTGCGGGCGAATTTGTCCTGTCCTTTGCCCAAATAGTGGAAAAGGAACACGTCAATTTGAAGGATATTCTGTCTGACATTGAGGGACAGGAACGCGGTATGCTGCGGGTGGGGGCCAGCCTGGCCAGAGGGGTGCAGTTCCTGCCCCGCATTCTGCCGGACTTCTGTCGGCGGTATCCCAAGGTGGAGGTACGCTTTACCGACGGGTTGTCCTCCCGCCTGGAGGAGATGATTGAACATGGTGAACTGGACTTTGCCATCGTCCTGTCCAAAAGCCGCAGCCCCAATTTGGTGGAACACGACCTGCTTCAGGACCAAGTCTATCTCTGTGTGCCCGAGTCCCTGCTTCAGACACACTACACCCCGGAGGAGGCCGCGGCAATTAAGGCCCGCTCCCGGCAGGGCGCCCAGCTCCAGGACTTCTCCCGTCTCCCCTTCTCCCTGCTCACTAACCGGCTGGGCACACAGCTGCACGACTGCTTTTCCAGGGCAAAATTCCAGCCTGTCGTTTTCTTTACCGGCACCTATACCAACCAGACCCTTCCCCTGTGTGCAAAAGGGCTCACCGCCTGTTACTGCACCCACATGAGTCTGATAGAAAATTACCATCAGGTTTCGGAGGGCATCAACATCTTCCCGCTGCTGGATCAGGGGGCCCCTATCTTCCAGAGTCTGACCCTGATCCGGCACAGGCAGCGCTATCTGACCCACTTTGCAAAATATTTTATTGACCTTCTGTTTCAGGTAACAGAGCGCCTGGAGCAATTCCAGGTCACACGTATCATTGACATCCCCTCTTCCGGCGGGCTGGAACTTAAGTGAACAAGCATGGCTGTCGAACAAGGGGCGTACTGCTTTTGCGAAAGCAGTACGCCCCTTGAGGCTGTCAAAAAAGCGGCTTGCCAATTGGTTGAAATTGACAAGCCGCTTTTTTGAGAAGAGCTGCACGAAAGACAGTCCTCAATTTCTTGCGAAAAGTCGGACTGTCTTTCGTGATCGGAATTTTTGAAGCCTCCGCTCCCCTTCTAACAAAAATTTTACATTCCTTTAACCTGTCCGGGATAGCAGTTTATTTTCTTGTCGTTTATACTAAGGTTGTTGAAATATGCGCGGCGCATTCCATCTTGAGGAAAATTTTCTTCTCCGACGGGAAACGCTAAACAGCGCAGCCTTTTCCCCATAAAAAATAAGCGAGGTGTTTTTATGAAATGCGGCGTTGTGGATGTTGGCTCCAACACCATCCGCCTTTCCATTTATCACTGCGAGGGCAAACACTTTAAGCTGTTGATGAATAAAAAAGAGATGGCCGGCCTGGCCAGCTATATCCGCCGCGGCGCCATGTCCGAGGGCGGCATCTGGGTAGCCTGCCGGGTTCTGTCCGGCTTCCGGGAAATTTTAAACAACCTGGGTATTCAAGAGTTCCATGTGTTCGGCACAGCCCCCCTGCGCAATATCTCCAACACTGAGGAGGCAGTGGACACCATCCGGGTAGCCACAGGTATCCAGGTGGACGTACTTTCCGGCGCTCAGGAGGCCAACTACTCCTTCCTCGGCGCACTCGCAGGCGGGAATACCCCCGCCTCCGGACTGCTGGCTGACATCGGCGGCGGCTCTACCGAGCTGGTAGCCTATCGCGACGGGGTAATTTCATCCCAGTGCAGCCTTCCTATCGGCTCACTTTCCCTCTATGCCAATTATGTTTCCGGTCTGTTCCCCACCCACCAGGAGCGCCGCGCCCTGAGAGCCCAAATCCGCCACGAAATCGGGCGTGCCAAAACGGCCGGCCTGACCTGCTCCCACCTGACGGGCGTGGGCGGCACCATTCGGGCCGCCGCCAAGCTGTGCAACCACAGAGCAAAGGCCGACCCCGGCAACCGCCTGATTCCGGCCGGTGAAATCCGGGCGCTGTACAAGGATCTGAAAAAGTGCAATCAAGCTACTCTCCATCAGATTCTGGAAATTGTCCCCGACCGCGTCCACACTGTGCTGCCCGGACTGGCCATCCTGAAAACGGTCCTTGACGTTTATGAGGTAGAAACCATCTCGGTCAGTGCCACTGGCGTTCGGGAGGGCTATCTGCTGGATCGTGTGCTGGGAGGGAATACGCAGTGAGTACTACAGTAGACACCCGATACACCCAGGAACGGGAGCTGTCTTGGCTGCGTTTTGACCAGCGGGTACTGGAGGAGGCGGAGGATGAGCAGGTTCCTCTGTTTGAGCGGCTGAAATTTGTCTCCATCTTCACCAGCAATCTGGATGAGTTTTTTATGATCCGGGTGGGCTCCATCTATGACATGACACTGTCCAAACAGAGCCACGTGGACAGCCGCAGCGGCCTCACCCCTGCCGAACAGCTGCAGGCCATCTTTCAGGCCGTGCCCCCGCTCTATAAGCGCCGGGACAAAATTTTCTCCAACCTGGAGCAGCGCCTGCGCTCCTGCAATATCTGCAGCCTCCATCCCGATGAGCTGGACAGCAAGGAGCGCAAACAGGTGGAGCACTGGTACCGGGACTTTGTAGCCCCGGTCCTCTCCCCCATGGTGATCAACGGCCACCACCCCTTCCCCCATCTCCCCACCAAGAGTCTTAACGTCATTCTCCTCCTCCGGCGGGAGGGGGAGTGCTGCTTTGGTCTGGTGCCGATCCCCAAGTCCCTCCCCCTGTTTTACCGCCTGGAGGAGCCCGGCCTGCGGTATCTGCTCACCGAGCAGGTGGTGCTGGAGTACTGCGGCCGGCTGTTTGACTCCTATGAGGTGGTGGAAAAGCACGTCATTTCCGTAACCCGGAACGCCGACATCAGCCCGGATGACGAGGATTACGACGTGGGCGAGGACTTCCGGGCCCACATGCTGAAGGTGCTGAAAAAGCGGGCCCGGCTGGCCCATGTGCGGCTGGAAATTCAGGGGACCCCCTCCGAGGAGCTGCTGCAATATCTGTGCCAGCGGCTGGATCTGCCCCGGGAACAGGTATTCCACTGCAAAAGCCCCCTGGCGATGGGCTACATCTATGCGCTGGAGGGAAAGCTGCCGCCGGAGAGCGTGTCCGCCCTGTGCTATCCCAAATACACGCCCCAGTGGCCCGCCGCTCTGGTGAAGGAGGAAAAGCTGATTCCCCAGATCCTCAGCCGGGACGTACTGCTGTTCTACCCCTATCAATCCATGGAGCCCTTCCTCCGGCTGGTGAAGGAGGCGGCCTTTGACCCGTCGGTTCTGTCCATCAAAATCACCATTTACCGCCTGGCCTCCACAGCCAAGCTGGCCGAGTATCTGGCCGCGGCAGCGGAAAACGGCAAGGACGTCACCGTGCTGATGGAGCTGCGGGCCCGCTTTGACGAGCAGAACAACATCGCCTGGGCCGAGCGCCTGGAGGAGGCCGGATGCACCGTCCAGTACGGATTTGAGCGATATAAGGTACACTCCAAAATCTGCCTGATTACCCGCCGGGAGCGGGGGCAGATTCAATACCTCACCCAGATCGGCACCGGGAATTACAACGAAAAGACGGCCAAGCTGTACACGGACTTCTCCCTGATGACAGCCAATCCCGCCATAGGAGAGGACGCCGCCGCCTTTTTCCAGAACATGTCCATCTCCAACCTGGAGGGGACCTATCAGCATCTTCTGGTGGCCCCATACAGCCTGAAGCCCCGCCTGATGGAGCTGATGGATCAGGAGATTGCCAAGGCCCGCGCAGGCATGCCGGCGCGCATTTTCATGAAGGTGAATTCCGTCACGGATCGGGATCTCATCGACAAGCTGGCCCAGGCCAGTCAGGCCGGGGTATCCATCACCATGAATGTCCGGGGCATCTGCTGCCTGCGGCCGGGAATTCCCGGCCTGACCGACAACATCCGCGTGTTCTCCATTGTGGGGCGCTTTCTGGAGCACCCCCGTATCTTCGCGTTCGGTATGGGCGAGGAGGCCAAACTTTACATCGGCTCGGCGGACATCATGACCCGCAACACCCAGCGCCGGGTGGAGATCGCCTGTCCCGTCCTGGATCCGGAGATCCGCCGCCGGATTTACCACGATATCCAGCTGTTCTGCGCGGACAATGTGAAGGCCAGAGTGCTGGAGCCGGACGGCACGTATCGCCCTGTCCCCCGCCAGGAGGGGGAGCCGGCCGTCGACTGTCAGGCCGTCTTGATGGCAGAGGCCATGGAGGAAGCGGACCGGGCCGCCGGGCTGGCCATCTCCCGCCGGGAGTCCCACGGCCCGCTGAAGTCCCTGATGGACCGGCTGGCATCCTACTTTCACAAATAGTCTTTTGCTGTAAACCATTTTTGCTTGTCAGTTATTTATAGGACAGTTATAAAGAAACCTGGGTTGGAGGATCTTCAGACATCCCCCAACCCAGGTTCATTTTTTCTTCTGACCGCGCCCTATTCTGTCAAGGTTCTTCCCTTTTCATCTCTTGATTCCGAATGCGGAGTCTGCTCCATTGGGACAGTAGCACCGGCGGGAGGCGCCGCGGCCCCGGCCATTTCCTGATCCATGGGGACAGTGGCGCCGGCGGGCGCCGCCTCAGCCGGCGGAGCGTCCATCGGTACAGTCTCACCCGCCCGCTCCATGGGCTGGGTTGCGGCGGCACTCTGGCTGTGCTCCCCGACTGTCCCCTGGTCTCCGGAGCCGGAGGGCGTATAGCGCAGGGGGCGCACACGGAACACCACCGCTGTGACAAGGGTCAGCGCCAGCAGCGCGGCCCCCAGATAAAACAACATCATACCCATCTTGTCTTCCTCCTCTCCGCTGCATTACAGCCAGCCGCCGGCGCGCAGCTGCTGGATCAGGCCCTCCAGCTGCTGGAGATAGCTGGTCTCGTCCTGGCTGGTCACCAGCTCCAGGGCCTTCTCATACTCGGCATAGGCCGCGGCATAGCTGCGGCTGGTCTGGTCCTTCTGGTTCTCCTCCATAATGTACAGGGTGGCCCGCAGGGCGTGGGGGGTATAGAGCTGGGGATAGGCCTGCTCCATCCGGTCCAGCACCGCCTCCGCCTGGTCATACTCTCCCAGGGACTGCCAGGCGGTGAAGGCGTTGATGTACAGGTACTCCTTCTGCACGCCCATGCCGATCACCTGTTCAAAGCTCTCGGCCGCCCTCCGCAGGTCCTCCGCCCCGCCGCCGGCCAGGGTGCCGCGGCTGTAATAGGCCGCGCCCAGCATCTCATAGAACACGCTGTTCTGCAGTGTTCCCTGTCCCAGGTCCGTGCGGGAGAGGGCCTGCTGAATGAGCTGGATGGACTTGTCATACTGGGCGCTGTCCCGATAGGTCTCCGCCAGAGACAGATAGCACCGGCGAATCAGGGCGCTGTCATCGGTCTGATCCAGCACCTGGAGGAACTCCGTCTCTGCCGCGGCGTAATCCTGCCGGGCGTAGGCCAGCTCGCCGCTGACATACTGGGTGGCCTCGGGCGTGCCGCCCTGGCCGGCAAGCTGATCCAGCACCGCCTGCGCCTGGTCCAGCTCGCCCAGACGGCCCAGACACACGGCGTAATCCCGCAGATGGTCCACGCTCAGCTCCGAGCCCTGGGCCCCCTGCTGGAACAGCTGGGCCGCCTGCTCATAGTCGGCCAGTTCAAAACAGGCCGAGGCCTGAATGAGCATCAGGTCGCTGTCCCCCGCCAGGCTGCCGGACAGCAGCTCCTGGGCGTAGTCCACGCAGTCCTGATACTGCCCGCCCAGATACAGGGCATAGGCCTCCTGGCGGTAGCTCTCCGCCCGCTCCGGCCGCAGCTCCCGGGCCTGCTGGATGACCGCCAGCGCCCCCTGGGTGTCTCCCTGCTGGTAATAGGGATCCAGAGAGGAGAGCAGCTGCTCATACTGCCGGTCAATGGCGGCCTCGGCTGCGATGGTCTCCTGCCGGTGGAGCAGCAGTCCCCCCGCCATCAGGGCGACGGAGGCGGCCAGCATGACCCCCAGCAGCACCCGGCGTCCCCGGCGGGCCCGCACATACTTCTGCCACGCCTGGTCAAAGCGGTAGATATGTTCCAGATCGTCCAGCAGCTCCGGCACATGCTGATAGCGGTCGGCGGGCTCGGGCTGGACGCACTTGCCCAAAATGTACTCCGTGCCGGCGGACAGCCCGGGCACCAGCTGCCGGGCCGGGACGAACTGGTAAGGGGGCTGATAGGGGCTCTTCCCGGTGAGCAGGTGGTACATAGTGACCCCCAGGGAGTAGATGTCGGTGCGCTCGTCGGTCTGGGCGGTACCGAACTGCTCGGGGGCGGCATAGCCCTTGGTGCCGATGTAGGTGGTGTCGGCGCTGGACTCCTGCTTATACTCCCGGGCGATGCCGAAGTCGATGAGCTTCAGCGTCCCGTCGGGCTGGAGCATGATGTTGGAGGGCTTCAGGTCCCGATAGATGATGGGGTGGGGCTTCTGCCGGTGGAGATAGCCCAGCACGGAGCACAGGTCCTTGAACCAGCCCAGGCCCCTGGCTTCGTCCACCCTCCCCTGCTCCTCCAGCAGCTTTTCCAGGGTGATGCCCTCTACAAAGTCCTCTACAATGTAGATGCTCTCCGCATCCTCGAAAATATCCACGATGCGGGGCAGCATGGGGTGCTGGAGTTTTTTCAGGATGTTGGATTCCGCCAGGAAGTCAAATTTTGTCCCCTGCTCCTTGCGCACCTGCTTCACCGCCCAGCGGGTGTGCAGGCGCTTGTGCTCGGCCAGATAGACCGTGGACATGCCGCCCCGGCCGATGACAGACCGAATTTCATAAGTGTCGTTGAAGGTTGTTGTCATGGTGTTGTTCTCCATTTTCTCATTCTGGTTAGTCTGTATTCTCCACTCGTGTCAGCTCATATCCTCCATAACTGCCGTCTTCATTCCAGATGTACTCCACATAGTACTCCAGATAAAATGCTCCGGAGTCATCCACTGCATATCTATCCGCTCTCTGTTGAACTCCATCAGCATCATACTCGACCACAAATTTTGATATCGGCGTACCATCCTGTTCGTATGTCGTCTGAGTCTCTGTCCGAGCGGTATCGTCGTAAGTAATCAGAGTATACTGACTATCGTCCTGTCCTTCCCCGTTATATAGATTTTCTATATCAATCCGCACTGTGCGTCCGGCGGCATCGTAGGTATAAGTCTCCACCCTGCGCATGCCGCTGTCGGCCTGTGTAGTAACGCAGCGGATCTCATTTCCTCTTTCGTCGAACTCTGATTCCTCCGTATTTTTCACCGCACCGGAAGCGTCATAGCAAACTGTGCGAATGTTGTTGCCCACCTGGTCGTACTCATACAGCCAATACTGCATCAGCTCACCGTTTTCATAATGGTTGCTGCGCCGGGTTCTGCCTGTGGAGTCGGCAAAGGTACCGCTCTCCATTTCCGCCAGCTTGTCGGCGATGCTCTGGTCGTTCCCCGTTTTCTCCAGGGCCTCCCGCAGGGTCTCCAGAGCCTTGTCGTAGTCCCCTTGGCGGATGTACACATCGGCCAGACCCAGCCAGCCGCCGGGCAAGGTCTCGTCCAGAGCGATGGCGGCCTCATAGTCCGCCTGGGCGGCGGACAGGTTGTCCTCCGTGTCCCCGGACAGGGCGTAGGCGTCGCCGCGGCCCACAAAGCCCGCGGGCCGCTTGGGGTCAATGTCAATCGCGGCAGTGAAGGCAATGATAGCCTCCTCATAGTTTCCTTCGGATAAGTACCGCGTACCCAGGTCGTACTGCTCCTGCCACTTGGCCTGAGCGCTCTGCCCGCAGGCGCACAGGCCAAGCACCAGGGCCAGGGTCAACAGCCAGCTGCAAATTCGCTTCATCTTTCTGTCTCCTCTTTCCTTTTTGTGCCGGTCAGCCCTCGCTGACGGTGGAGCGAATCAAATTTCCCGATCCGTCGTACTCATCGTAGCCCAGGTAGTTTCCCTGGTCGTCATATCGGTTGATCTGATCCTCTTCCAGCGTCCCGTCCGCGCCATATCGCGCGGCGCCGGCCAGGTTTCCGGTCTCGCCGCAGGCACAGGGCCCAGCCAAACCTCATTATTCATAGGTAGTGACAGAGATCAGTGTACCGTCGGCATCATAATACTCCTGGCTCAGGCAGTTGCCCGCATCGTCATAGCTGTAAATATAGTATGTTAGCATGGCGCCGTCAGCCCCATAGAGTTCGGTTCTGATTTTATTCCCCTGGCCGTCATATTCATAGCTCCAATAGCACTCCAGTGTCCCGTCCGGATCATAGCGCTCGTTTCTCACCTCCAGCCCGGACGCGTCATAGACGGAAGTCTCATACAGCTCAAGATTGCCCTGGCCGTCGTACCATTCTTCTCTGACTCTGTTTCCTTCCCCGTCATAGGTATACTGGATAGACCGCTCCACCTCGCTGTCCAGGGAATCGGAGGCATGGTTGGTCAGTTTGGTCCGGTTCCCGGCCGCGTCATACTCATATTCCGTCACGATCAGATGGCCGTCGTTTCTGTTCGGCGCATATCCGTATACGATCCGGTTTCCCGCCTGGTCATAGACATGGTCCACATGGCCCAGCTGGGTCCCTCCGGCGTCAAACGAGGTCACCGACGCCTCGCGGCCCTGGCCGTCATAGGTATAGGTGAGATAGTACAGCAGGTTCCTGTTTCCATCGTATCGGCTCATCCGCCGGATATTTCCGGCAGAGTCGGAGAAATTGCCCGACTCCATCTCCTCGATTTTATCCGCGATGGACTGGTCGCCGCCGGTCTTGTCCAGGCCCTCCCGCAGGGTCTCCAGAGCCTTGTCATAGTCCCCCTGGCGGATGTACACATCGGCCAGACCCAGCCAGCCGCCGGGCAAGGTCTCGTCCA
>JAHYYS010000049.1 GCA_019424865.1 bacterium | reverse complement strand
GCGGCTTCGGGCAGACCCGGTCCGGCCTATGGCCGCACCGTCGGCCGCGCAGCCTCGCAGGGGCGGCTGACAGCCGTCCGGCGGGCGCACACTGTGCGCCCCTACGCGCCTATCCTGCACGCTTCTGCTTGTCAGGCTTCGGATTGGGCGCACGGCCGGGGCGACAACTCCCGCGGCTTCGGGCAGACCCGGTCCGGCCTATGGCCGCACCGTCGGCCGCGCAGCCTTGCAGGGGCAGTTGACAGCCGCCCGGCGGGCGCACACTGTGCGCCCCTACGCGCCTATCCTACACGCTTCTGCGCTGCCGGACGGCCTCGTACAGCAGCACGGCGGCAGCGGCCGAGGCGTTGAGTGAATTGATTTTCCCGAACATGGGGATGGAGACGGTAAAGTCGCAGGTTTCGGCCACCAGACGGCTCATGCCGGATCCCTCGCTGCCGATGACGATGGCGGCGGGGCCCTTCAGGTCGGCCTCATAGAGGGAGGTAGTCCCATTGGCCGCGGTGCCGAAGACCCAGATGCCCGCCTCCTTGAGCTCCTTAAGCAGAGCGGTGAGGTTGGGGACCCGCGCCACGGGCACGTGGGCCACTGCCCCGGCAGAGGTCTTGCCCACCACAGCGGTCAGGCCGGCGGAGCGGCGCTTTGGGATGATGACCCCGTGGGCCCCTGCGGCGTCGGCGGTGCGGATCACCGCCCCCAGGTTGTGTGGGTCGCTGAGCTCGTCGCACACCAGGATCAGGGGGGGCTCCCCCTTCTCCCGGGCGGCGGCCAGAATATCGTCCACGCTGGCATATTCCCGCACGGCGGCCTGGGCGATAACGCCCTGATGGGCGTGGGTGCGGCTCATGGCGTCCAGCTTGTGCCGGTCGGCCTCCACCACCACAATGCCCTTCTCCCGGGCGGCGGAGGCGATATGGCCCAGGGCGGAATCCGAGGCGCCCTTGGCCAAAAAGATTTTGTCTATGGCTACGCCGGAGCGCAGCGCCTCGATCACGGCGTTGCGCCCCTCGATGATGCCGTCATTTTCTGTTTCCACCGGAGCGGAACGGCGCAGAGAAGGGCGTTTATTCATAAAAAGGCTCCTTTTTCCTTGAAAATCAACAGATTAGACAACTTTTTAAAAAATAAAAAGCGGAGGACGCCGGGGAAAGGTCCGCCTGTCAGACCGCCGGAGGGGGCTGAAGGGGGGGCGGGCGCCTCAATGCACTGAGTATACCATATTTGGCCCGGCGGTGGAAGTGGCAAATTTCCCGGGGAGGCGAGGTTTTTTGACCTGCTTCCCCAGAAAGAGACCGGGGGGTTTTACAGAAAGTTTACACCTGCGTTTCTTGTTTTTACAGGGAGGATGTGGTATGATAAGCGTTGAATTATTCTTTGTATCATTCAAAGAAGCAAAAAAATGGAGGTATTCTCCTTTGAAACCAGATAAGGGAAACAACAAACGAAATACATTTGGCCTTATCACTCTTGTATTATGGGCACTGCTGCTGACGCTGCTGTTCCGCAGCTGCTCCTCCTCCTATGCCAACTCCAACCAGGTGGAGGTGGGGTATTCCACCTTTAAGGCGTGGGTGGCGGCTGATCTGGTGGATGCGGTGGAAATGCAGAGCAGCCAGTATACCATTGTTCTGAAGGATGGGGCCGAGGAGCAGGCCAGAACGTACCTGTCAGAGGATGAGGCCCAAAGCGGAACATCCAGCCTGTTCTCCTGGGTTCAGGGGCCCGGCGCAGAGGTGGAATATGTTACCACCCCGCCCTCCACGGCGGATCTGGGCATCTTTGACTTTTTGGATGAGCACGACGTGGACTATGCTGAGGTCCCCATAGACAGCTCCTCCCAGATTCTCTACCTGATCATCACAACCTTCCTGCCCATCCTGCTGATGGTGGGCGCCATGGTGTTCCTGTTCCGGGGCATCGGCGGAAAGGGCGGCATGGGCGGCATCGGCGGCGTGGGCAAGGCCAACGCCAAGGTGTATGTGGAGAAGAAGACCGGCGTCACCTTCCGGGACGTGGCCGGCCAGGACGAGGCCAAGGAGTCTCTCCAGGAGATCATTGACATCCTTCACAACCCCCAGAAGTATACCGAGATCGGCGCCAAGCTGCCCAAGGGCGCCCTGCTGGTGGGCCCGCCGGGTACCGGCAAGACCCTGCTGGCCAAGGCGGTGGCAGGCGAGGCGGGGGTCCCCTTCTTCTCCATCAGCGGCTCCGACTTTGTGGAGATGTTTGTGGGCGTGGGCGCCTCCCGGGTCCGGGATCTGTTCAAAGAGGCCGCCAAGATGGCCCCCTGCATCATCTTCATTGACGAGATCGACACCATCGGTAAATCCCGGGACAACCGTCTGGGCGGCAATGACGAGCGGGAGCAGACCCTGAACCAGCTGCTGGCCGAGCTGGACGGCTTTGACCCCGGCAAGGGCGTTATCGTTCTGGGGGCCACCAACCGGCCTGAGGTGCTGGACAAGGCCCTGCTGCGTCCCGGCCGTTTCGACCGGCGCATCACCATCGACCGGCCCAACCTGGCCGGCCGTCTGGCCACCCTCCAGGTGCACACCCGGAAGATCAAGCTGGCCGAGGACGTGGACCTGAAGAAGATCGCCCTGGCCACCGCCGGCACCGTGGGCGCCGACCTGGCCAACCTGGTCAACGAGGCCGCCCTGCGGGCCGTCCGCCACGGGCGGAAGCTGGTGACCCAGGAGGACCTGCTGGCCTCCTTCGAGTTTGTCATCGCCGGCAGCGAGAAGAAAAATTCCGTCCTCACCGAGTTTGAAAAGCGCCTGGTGGCCTATCACGAGGTGGGCCACGCCATGGTGGCCTACAAGCAGAAGAACGCCGAGCCGGTGCAGAAGATCACCATTGTCCCCCACACCGAGGGCTCTTTGGGCTATACCCTGCTGATGCCCGAGGAGGACAAGACCAATCTGCGCACCAAGGAAGAGCTCATGGCCAAGATCACCGTCTCCATGGGCGGCCGGGCCGCCGAGGAGGTGGTCATGAACACCATGACCAACGGCGCTTCCCAGGACATCCAGGAGGCCACCAACATCGCCCGGAACATGGTTGCCATGTTCGGTATGAGCGAGGAGTTCGGCATGATGGCTCTGGGCTCTGTCCGGAACCAGTATCTGGACGGCGGCTACGGCCTGGACTGCGCCCAGGACACCGCTGCCGTTATGGATAAGGCGGTGAAGGCCATTCTGGACGTGTGCTATCAGGATGCGGTGGCCCTGATCCGGGAAAACCGGGAGGACATGGACAAGGTGGTGGCCTATCTGCTGGAGAAGGAGACCATCACCGGCGGCGAGATGGTGGCCATCATCCAGGGCCGGGACCCCGCCCTGGTGGAGAACGCCTACGCCTCCACCCGCTCGGAGGATAAGGCCTTCCGGCCCTCCACTCCCGAAGGGATCGAGGCTCCCGCCAGACATATCCACATTGTCAGCGAGGAGATCAAGCCACCCGCTTCCCCGGAAGAGGAGCAGCCCGACCCGGCACAGCCGGACGGAGAGCCGGAGAACGGGAAGGAAGGATCTGCTCCAGACCAGAATCAGGAGCAGCAGGAGGAAAAGCCCTCCGACGGTTCGGATACGAACACCCCCTCTGACAGCGGCCAGGCATAAACTGAGAGAAGCCAGGCATGCCGCTGAACGGAATCCTTGTGAAATAACCGCAGAACGGCCGCCCGAAAGGGCGGCCGTTCTGCGGTCAAGCTTTTTGCGGAAAGAAACATTACAGCTCCAGACGAGCCCCCACCGTGAGGGGGCGGCAGCCCGGGCCGAAGCGGCCGCGCAGCAGCTGGAAAGCGGGCTGGCCCGTACAGTGGCCGGTATAGATCTCCTGAACACCCAGCTGGGCCAGGGCGTCGGCCACCTGATGCACATAGTCGGGGGTGCAGTTCATACCGGTCTCCCCGCTGCCGAACATGTGCAGGCCGCCCACCACGGCGAATACCGGACGGTTCAGCTGTTCCCCGACGCTTTTGACGATGTTGACGATGCCGCAGTGACTGCAGGAGTTGAACACCGCCAGCCCCCTGGGAGTGTGGAAGACCAGGGACTGTTCATGGCGGTAGTCGTCGGGGAGAAAGTCGTCCTCCCCCCGTTTATACAGCAGATTGGCGGCCCGCCCGGTAAATTGGGGGTCGCAGACGGTGCAGGGGACCAGCCAGATTCCCTCCCCCAGAGAAAAGACCCCCTCCACGGGGACAAAGCGCTCCCGGTGCTCCCGCCACAGCTCCCGGTGGATGCCGATAAAGCGCAGCCCGTCCGGATCCCGGGCGAAGTAGGGCCCGCCGGCCCAGGGGCGGAGATACACCGGGGCATGACGGTTCTCCTGGAAAAAGCGCCGCAGCCCGTCGGCGTGGTCATAGTGGCCGTGGGACAGCACCGCAAGCTCCACCCCGGACAGATCCACTCCCAGGCGGGCGGCGTTATCGGCAAAGCGGCCGGAGGAGCCGGCATCCAGCAGGATGCGCCGGCCGTCATATTCCAGATAGAGGGAGAGCCCGTGTTCAGGGACCAGGCCCACCCCCTCCGGAGCAGTATTTTCCATCAGAACGGTGACTTTCATACTTCAGCACGCTCCCTTTCATCCCCCGGAAGGGTCAGATTGTGGACCCACTGCCCCCGGTGCAGCCGCCACAGGCCGGCCAGACATTTGGCCGCCTGCTCCACCGACAGGGCCAGATAGACCCAGAAAATATCCAGCCGCAGCACCAGGCCGGTGAAGAAGGCCAGAGGCAGAGCCAGCAGCCACAGGGGGCACACGTCGATGAGGGTGGCGGCCTTTACATCGCCGCCGCCCCGGAGCACGCCCACAATGTTGGTGGAGTTGAAGGTGCGCAGGGCAATCATGACGATCATGACAGTGAGCATCATGGTGGCCACCTCAATGGCTCCCTCGGAGAGCTGGAACAGGGGGAAGACAACGGTGGGGGCAACAAAGGTGACAAACAGGAACAGGATGACGCTCAGTACGCAGCCGCAGCCCAGGGCCAGGGTACTCAGGGCCATGCCCACCGGGCGCACCCGGTCGCTGCGGCCGGCGCCGATCTCCCGGCCCACCAGAATGGCGGCCGTGCCGCCCAGGCCGAAGGCCACCACGGTGAACAGCTTTTCCACGTTGCCTGCGATGGTATAGGCGGCCAGAATCTCACGGGAGCCCTCCATATGGCCCATGATGGTGGGGTACAGAGAGGTGCCGAGGCCGAACAGGGTCTCGTTGCACACCACCGGGCCGCCGTAGCGGATAAATTTTTTCACGGTCTCCCGGCCCGGCGCCAGAGCCAGGCGGGGCTGCAGGCGGAAAATGCGGTTTTTCCAGATGTGGAAGAGCATGATGGCGAACTCCACCATCCGGGAGATCAGGGTGGCCAGGGCGGCCCCCGCCACCCCCATGGCCGGGGCCCCCAGATTGCCGAAGATGAACACCCAGTTTAAAAAGGTGTTGGTGCCCATGGAGGCGGCCAGCATATACATGCCGAAGCTGGGGTGCTCCATGCTGCGGAAGGCACCCATATACACCATGGTAAAGCCGTTGAATACATAGGAGAAGCCGACGATGCGGCCATATTCCGCGCCCAGCACAATAAGATCCCGATCATTTCCGAACAGGCTTAAAAACTCCACCGGGGCCAGGAATAGGGTCAAAGCGAACAGGGTGGACACAATGCCCACCACCCAGAAGCCCACGCCCATCACCCGGTTGATGGCGTCCCGGTCGCCCTTGCCCCAGTACTGGCTGATGAGGACCGAGCCGCCGCTCTGCACGCCGAAAAAGAACAGCTGGATGACGAAGGTGGGGATATTGACCAGAGTGACAGCCGCCATGGGGGTCTCCCCCAGCAGGCCCACCATGAAAATGTCGGCCATGCCCAAAGCGCTGGTAATCAGGTTCTGGAGAATAATGGGGGTGGCCAGAACGGCCACCTGGCGGTAGAAGCCAGGCTTTTGCCGCATATAGGAAAACAACAAACTCCCTCATTTCATATAGATAAATGTTTGAATGCGCAGGAGAAACGGAACACTCACGACATGGAGGGGAAAAGCTGGGCCTGAGCCTGCTTCAGCCCATCCGTCAGGGCGTCCACGTCCTCCTGACGGGTGTCGTAGGAGAAGCTGATGCGCAGTACGCCGTCCTGCTCCTTTTTGGGGAGCTTCAGGGCGGCATAGACGTGACTGGCCCTGCCCCGGTGGCAGGCGGAGCCGGAGGAGAGATAGATGCCCTGGTCACCGAGGAAGCGCACCACCACCTCGCTTTTATACCCGGTCAGGGTGACAGGGAGGATGTGGGGGGCCTCGCCCTGGACCAGGACCCGCAGGCCGGGCACCTCCTGAGTCAGGCGGCGGGCAGCGTATTCCTTCAGGGCGGCCATGTGGGCCCGGTCCGCCGGGAAGGAGGCCTGTCCGGCCCGGGCGGCGGCGGCAAAGGCGGCGATCTGGCCGGTGGCCTCTGTGCCGGAGCGCAGGCCCTCCTCCTGGCCGCCGCCATAGATCAGGGGCGGCAGCTTCAGCCCCTTCCGGATGTACAGGGCGCCGATGCCCTTGGGGGCGTGGATTTTATGGCCGCTGATGCTCACCAGGTCCGCCCCCAGCTGCTGCGGGGTAAAGGGGACCTTTAAAAAGCCCTGGACTGCGTCGCAGTGGAGCAGGGCGGGACAGCCGGCGGCCCGGATGGCCTGGGCCGCCTGGGCCACGGGGAGCAGGGTCCCCAGCTCGTTGTTCACCAGCATCATGGAAACCAGAATGGTGTCCGGGCGCAGGGCCTGCGCCAGCTGGCCGGCGGTGATGGCGCCCTGGCGGTCGGGCTGGAGATAGGTCACCTCGTACCCCTCGCCCTCCAGGGCCCGGCAGGTCTCCAGCACGGCGGCGTGCTCGATGGCAGTGGTGACGATGTGCCGGCCCTTCCGCCGGCCCAGCCGGGCCGCCCCCCGGATGGCCCAGTTGTCGCTCTCCGTGCCGCAGGAGGTGAAAAAGAGCTCCTCCGGGCGGCAGCCCAGGGCCCCGGCCACATCGGCCCGCCACTCCTTCAGCCGCTGGGCCGCCTGGACGCCCAGGGCATAGCGGGAGGAGGGGTTGCCCCACAGGGCGGTCATGGCCTCCACAGCCGCCTGGACCGCCTCGGTCCGCACCGGCGTGGTGGCCGCGTTATCCAAATAATGTGCCATGGTGTCAGCTTCCTCTCTCAGTATGAAACAATGCCATTCTAACCGGGGCGGAGGGGAAAGTCAAGGGAGAGAACCGGGCGGCAGCGTATTGTACCGGCGGTTTTTTTGTGGTATGATAACAAACAAAGCGAAGGCCCGAATTTGGGAAGATAAGAAGGTTGTCTTATGCAGTGTGAAAACCGAATCTGCTATGTGGTGGGCGCGATGTCCCTGTCCCTGTCTCTGCGCCCCTGCCCGGCCCCGGGGGACTATGTCATTGCCGCCGACCGGGGGTATGATTCTCTGATGGCCTATGGGGTGAACCCCGACCTGGTGGTGGGGGACTTTGACTCGCTGGGGGAGGTGCCCAACCACCCCAATGTGATTCAGCTGCCCGCGGAAAAGGACGATACGGACATGGTCTTTGCCCTGCGGCAGGGCCTGGATTTGGGCTACCGCCGGTTTGTGATGCTGGGCGGCGTGGGAGGACGCCTGGAGCATACGCTGGGCAATCTGCAGCTGCTGGACTGGCTGGCCAGTCAGGGGGCTCAGGGCTTTCTGGCCGGGGAGAAGACGGTGGCCACTGCCGTGCGCAACGGCACGCTGACCTTCCCCGCGGCCATGTCGGGCTATCTGTCTGTGCTGTGCAACAGCGGTACGGCGCGGGGCGTCACCCTGCGGGGGCTGAAGTATCCGCTGGAGCGCTACACCATGACCGGGAGCTTCCCCCTGGGGGTGAGCAACCAGTTTTTGGGCCAGCCCGCCAGCGTATCGGTGGAGGACGGGTGCCTGCTGCTGCTGTGGGAGGAGAAGGGGGACTTCTATTCCCTGCTGCCCCGGCTGTGGATGGACTGAGGGGCGCGGCCCCGGGACGTATCATATTCTGAAAAAAGGAGTCTGTTTCGTATGAATCAGTTGAAAGCGCTGGTGCTGGCCGCGGGCAAGGGGACCCGGCTGCAGACGGAGGGGATTGACCTGCCCAAGGTGATGCGCCTGGCGGCCGGAAAGCCCCTGCTGCATTACGTGCTGAAGGGATTGGACTTTCTGCCGCCGGAGGATGTGATTTTGGTGGTGGGCTGGAAAAAGGAGGCGGTGCTGTCCGCCTTTTCCCGGTATCCCCACGTGGTGCAGGAGCAGCTCAACGGCACCGGCGGGGCGGTGCAGTATGCCGCCCCGCTGCTGGAGGGCTTTTCGGGGCATCTGATTGTCTGCTGCGGCGACACCCCGCTGATGAGGCGGGAGACCTTCCAGGCCCTGGCGGACACCCACCTGCGGGAGGGAAACGCCTGCACGCTGCTCTCCGCACGCCTGGAGGAGGGCGGAAACTATGGCCGGGTGCTGCGGGAGGCGGACGGCAGCTTCCGGTGCATCGTGGAGGCCCGGGACTGTACGCCGGAGCAGGCGGCGGTGACCGAGGTCAATACAGGCACGTATGTGTTCCACGCCCCCAGCCTGCTGGAGGTGCTGGATCAGCTCCGGGCGGACAACGCCCAGGCGGAGCTCTATCTCACCGATGTGCCCGCCCTGATCAAGGCCCGGGGCGGCCGGGTGGGCCTGTGCGACACCTGCTCCCCGGAGGAGATGATGGGGGTCAACACCGTGGAGCAGCTGGCCCAGGTGGAGGCCGTGCTGGAGAAGCGGGCGGGAGAGGAGCCCTGACAGGCAGTCGGCTCCGCGCCGGACGGGCGCGGATGAACAGGAATCAGAAGGAGGCGGCGGGATGCTGGCCTATACCTACGTGAAAGAGGGGAGCTTTCAGCTGCTGGAGAAGCCGAAGCCCGTTTTGCAGGGGGCCCAGGATGCCCTGGTCAAGGTGACGCTGGCCAGCATCTGCACCAGCGATCTGCACATCAAGCATGGGAGTGTGCCGCGTGCAGTGCCCGGCATCACGGTGGGCCATGAGATGGTGGGGATTGTGGAGCAGACAGGGCCGGAGGTGACCGGCGTGAAGCCGGGGGACCGGGTCGCCGTGAATGTGGAGACCTACTGCGGGCAGTGCTTCTTCTGCCGGCATGGCTATGTGAACAACTGCACCGACCCCAACGGAGGCTGGGCCCTGGGCTGCCGCATTGACGGCGGACAGGCCGAGTACGTCCGGGTGCCCTATGCCAACCAGGGACTGACCAGGATCCCGGAGGGGGTGAGCGACCGGCAGGCCCTGTTTGCCGGGGATATTCTGGCCACCGGCTTCTGGGCGGCGGAGATCGGGGAGATCCGGAAAGAGGACACCGTGCTGATTCTGGGGGCGGGACCCACCGGGCTGTGCACCCTGCTGTGCGTGCTGCTGAAGGGGCCGGCCAGGGTGGTGGTGTGCGAGAAGGATCCGGGCCGGCTGGCCTTTGTCCGGCAGCACTATCCCCAGGTGATCGCGGTCCCGCCGGAGGAGGTGCGGGAGACTGTGGTGCGCTGCAGCGCCCACGGCGGAGCGGACGCGGTGCTGGAGGCGGCGGGCAGCGAAGAGACCTTCCGGCTGGCCTGGCAGTGCGCCCGGCCCAACGCGGTGGTGACGGTGGTGGCCCTGTACGACCGGCCCCAGGTGCTGCCGCTGCCCGAGATGTACGGGAAGAACCTGACCTTTAAAACGGGCGGCGTGGACGGCTGCCGCTGCGGAGAGATTTTAGAGTTGATTGCAGCGGGGCGGCTGGACACCACCCCGCTGATTACCCACACAGTTCCGCTGAAGGAGATTGAGCGGGCCTATGCCCTGTTTGAGAGCCGGGCGGACGGGGTGATGAAGGTGGCAGTGGACTGCACCTGATTTTCAGCGGAGACTCTTGAGAAATGAAATGGGGACGGCGCACAGCGCCGTCCCCATTGTACAAAAGTCAGAAAGGAATCAGGGGAGCCGCCTGCGGCGGCCCAGATAGTGGACCAGGTCGAACAGAACAGCAGTGATACTGCCCATCAGCAGCACCAGAACGGAGGGAGCCAGAATCACAAGGAGAATTCCGCCCCCAAAATATGCGGCGGACTGAAACAGCGCTGACATAAGAAGCTCCTTTCTTCTGCATTGGCGATCACGCCGGAATGCGCCCGTTTCCACATCCTTTCCAGTTTCATTATACCACATAGAGCACAAAAATGAAAGCGAAAAATAAGAATAAATTAGGCAAAACAGAAAAGCCCATTCTCTCCGGCAGGAGAGAATGGGCTTTGAATCCATGGGGCGGGGCAGAAGCGAGCGCGCGTCCAGATACCTCAGGGGAGCTGGGTGGGGGCCTGTGCAATCTTGTGACGGTTGGCATAGGCGGTGAGCATCAGGGTCAGCGCGCCGTCGCCGGTGATATTGCAGGCGGTGCCGAAGCTGTCCTGGAGGGCGAAAATGGTGAGCATCAGTCCGGTGCCGGTGTCATCAAAGCCCACCACAGTCATGATAAGGCCCAGAGAGGCCATGACGGTGCCCCCCGGCACACCGGGAGCTCCTACGGCGAAGATCCCGAGAAGCAGACAGAAGAGCACCATGGTGCCCAGAGAGGGGAGGGCGCCGTACAGAATCTGAGAGACCGTCATCACAAAGAATACCTCGGTGAGGACAGAGCCGCACAGATGGATGTTGGCAAACAGGGGGATACCGAAGTCCACCATGTCCTGCCGCAGAACCCGGGACTGCTTTGCACCCTTCAGCGCGACTGCCATGGTGGCAGCGGAGGACATGGTACCCACCGCAGTGAGATAGGCCGGACCATAGTGGCGGAGAACCTCCCAGGGGTTGGAGCCGGAGTAGAGACCGGCCAGGCCGTACAGTATAGCCAGCCAGATATAGTGCCCCGCCATCACAATGAGAATGACTACCAGGAAGACAGGCAGCTGCCGGGTGATAGAGCCCTCGTAAGCCAGTCCGCAGAAGGTGCCCGCGATAAAGAAGGGCAGCACGGGGATAACCACCCGGGAGACAATGGCCAGCACAATCTGCTGAAATTCCTCCAGCAGCTGGGTGGTGGTCCGGGCCCGGGTCCAGGTGGCGGCCAGCCCAACCAGAATGGAGAACACCAGGGCCGACATGACGGACATAATGGGGGCGATCTCCAGGTTGAAGAGCAGCTCAGGAGCCTGGCGCAGGCCCTCGGTGACTGGGTGAATCGACAAGCTGGGGATGATGGCGTAGCCGGCAGTCATGGACAGCAGGGCCGCGCAGACAGAGGAGACATAGGCCAGCAGCAGAGCCAGCCCCAGCATCCGGGAGGCGCTGCTGCGCAGCCGGGTGATGGAGGGCGCAATGAAGCCGATGATAATCAGCGGGACGCAGAAGGAGATCAGAGAGCCCAGCAGGGTCTTAATCGTCAGCACGACCTGCATCACCATTTCGCCCACGTTAACGCCGTTTACCGCCCACCCGGGGCAGGCAAGACCGATGACAATACCCGCGGCGACGCCGATCAGCAGGCGGACAGGGAGGCTTCCCAGAGCCCTTTTTATCAAATCAACCATTCCTTTCCTGGCGGCACAGCCGCGTACATCATGATGGAGATGCACCCATCCTATATGATATAGTATGCCGGAAAGACAATTTTGTGCCGGCTTGGGCGTCAGGACAAAACCGTGTGTTCCAGAAGAATTTTCAGCCCCATTAAAATAAGGATCAGACCGCCCGCAAGCTCCGCGCGGGAGCGGAACCGGGCCCCAAATACCGCCCCCACTTTGACCCCAACGGCGGAGAGGACAAAGGTGATAACGCCGATAAAGGAGACGGCGGAGACAATTTCCGCCTGTTCCACCTGAAGAAACGCGAAGGTGACGCCCACGGCCAGGGCGTCAATGCTGGTGGCCAGGGCCAGAGGGAGCATGGCGCCGGGCTGGAAGGAGTCGTCCAGATGCTCCGCGTCCCCGCGGGATTCCCGGATCATGTTGACGCCGATGGCGGTCAGCAGCACGAAGGCGATCCAGTGGTCCACGCTGGTGATGGCATTTTGAAAGCGCACGCCCAGCAGCCAGCCCACAAGGGGCATCAGCCCCTGAAAGCCGCCGAAGTACAGCCCGCAGATCACGCAGTGCTGTGCGCGCAGCCGCTGGGTGGAAAGACCTTTGCATACAGATACGGCGAAGGCGTCCATGGACAAGCCGACAGCAATGACAAACAATTCAACAATACTCATAATGTTCCCTCCAGTATGGTCCGCACATGGGCAAAAGAAAAAGACCCACCTGTCCTGACAGACAGGTAAGTCTCATCATTTGAGGCCCGGCCAGGAGAGGCATCTTCTCCAGTGTGTTGACCGGGCCGCGCCTATGCGCCGACTACTCCCTTACTTACTTCCGGGGATAAGAGTACCATGGAATACAGGACCTTGTCAACTGTTTTCCGGCCGGCCGGGAAAGGGGACCGTGCCCTGCGTTTTGGGGTCAAGAAAAAAACGGCGGAAAAATACAAAAAAAGTGTTGACAGAAACGAGCAGCTGTGCTAATATATCTCTTGCGCTGAGCGGCGCGAACAAAATAAGATGCGCGAGTGGTGGAATTGGTAGACTCGCTGGCTTCAGGTGCCAGTGCTCGCAAGGGCGTGCGGGTTCGACTCCCGCCTCGCGCACCAAAAAGAAAGACACGACGTAAGTCGTGTCTTTCTTTTTGGGTTTCGCGGGCCAAAGGCGGCTTCCGCCCTTTGGTTTAAAATGCTCGGAGGAAATGAATTCCGCCTGCGCCGTACGAGTGTTTTGCCGCAGGCAAAACACTCGTACGGCGCAGAAGCGCCGCCGGCCAGAAGGCCGGTTGGGTGGTTTTCCTATACCTTTTCGACATTTCAAAATATTGATTTTAACCGCCATATTTCCACGAAAAAAGACACGCTTGCGGCGTGTCTTTTTTCGTGGCACAGGGGAGGGGGAACGTCAGGGGGAAGAGCATACAAGAAAAGCTTCCTATGAGGAGCCCGGTTTTATGATGAACAGAGCGAAAATATGATAGGCGCATGCGTTTTGGGATAAGGATTGAAAACCCGGAGCACGGGGATAGCGGCGTGCGCGGTCAGGAGGGCTCTGCGTCTGTATTCATGGCGGTCAGGAAAAGCTTCAGCAGGCGCTCGGCATATTCCTGCTCCCGCCCGGTACAGCTCTGGAGGAGAAGGAACAAAGACTCGTCCGCAGGGGCATCTGTTTTGCCCAGCAGAATATAATCTGTGGTCAGCCGCAGGGCGGAGGCCATACGGCACAGGGTTGGAATCGACATTCCCTTGCAGCCCAGCTCAATATCAGAACAAAATTTGGGGGTGATATCCAGCAGCTCGGCCAGCTGCTCCCTGGTATACCCCAAATATTCCCGCTGCCTGCGGATTCTCCGGCCAACTGATACCCAGTCCATGCTATGCCTCCCAGCGCCTTTGCTTTAGTCTACCCCGGGAAGTTATATTTATAAATAAACTTTTGGCGTTGAGGAATAAACGCCGATAGGGTATAATGAGAAAAACAATCCGTCCGGGCCGGCGAGGGAAAACAAGCAGGGCAGAGCGGGACTTGGTTAAAATGATGAAGCGCCGCCGGACGCGTGTCGGCGCTGACTTGCAGGAAGCCGGGTTTTTCGCTATACTTACAATATCTAGGAATACGAGAAACGCAGGACGGACAGCTGGAAAGCAGAGCAGTTGAGGGAGTGAGCCGGGTGGGGAGTTGGGAGAGCACCAGGAGAAGAAAACGAACAGCGGCCAGACTGAAGCGCGTTCTGCGCAATATGCGGCTGAATATTGCCGCATTTGCGGTGCTGGCGGTACTGGCCGTGGCTGGTACGGCCGTGATTCGCACCGCACTGCTGCAAAATGCCTGGGACACGGGAACCGCGCTGGCCCGGGGCTATGCCGCCGAGGAGCAGAGCAGCCTTGCCATTTATGAGACGCTGCTCTCTTTCGGCACCGCCTCAGTGGACAAGCGCGTGTCAGAGGGGGAGAGCAAGGAGGATCTGCTGGGATGGATGGAGCTCTATTTTCAGCGCCTGGAGGTTGTGCTGGGAAGCGGAGCAGTGGATCCTTATATTATTTTGGACGGAGAGGTGCTGGCTGCAAACCCCTGGGAGGGGGAGGGCACATACAACATCTTTGATACGGAGTGGTACCAGAAGGCCGAGGCGGCTGACGGAGAAATTATTTTCACCAATGTCTATACCGATGCAATCTATCACAAGCCGGTGATTACAGCGGCCCAGAAGTGCAGAGAGACCAACGCCATGCTGGTATTTGACATTTTCCCGGAAAATATCCGGTTCCAGTTTGATTTGTTGGATTTGGAGGAGGGAAACTCCTTTTTCCTGTGTGACGGAGCGGGCACCATAATCTATCAGCAGACGGATCTGCAGCGGCCCAGAGAAGAAGTGCAGCAGTACCTCCACGAACTGATAGAAAAAATCGGCGCCGGCGCGCTGGATCGCTATGATGCTTCCATTACGGACTTGGATGGAAAGCAGCGGGCAGTTTATTACACCTGGATGGACAACGGCTGGATCTCCATCGTAACTTTTTCCTATGACAACATTATGGGGAACTTTCGGTGGATTACCCGCACGTTTGGCCTGGTGAGCCTGGCGTTCCTGGCAGCCCTGATTGGAATGACCTGGCGGGACAGCAAATTCAGTGCGCAGATGGAGCGCACCAATGAGACTGTTCGGGTGCTGGGGAATTCCTATTATGCCCTTTACCGGATTGATTTTGGAAAAGAGACCTATGAGATGATCAAGGGATCGGACTATGTACGAAGCCGGATTCCGCCGTCGGGTCGGTACGGAGAGCTTTTGCGGGTGGCCGGCGAGGTGATTGAGCCGGAGGCCTATCAGGAATTTTTGGAGAGCTTTTCTGCGGAGAGTATACGCAAGCTGGTCTCCAAACGGGTGAGAGACTTTGGAGGGGACTTCCTGCGCCGGTTTGGGGAGGTATACCGCTGGGTCAGCGTACGGGTGCTCTTTGATGAGTCCCTGGCCCCGGGAGAGGTGGTGCTCTGCTTCCGGGAGGTGGAGCAGGAGAAGCAGCGGCAGCTGCAGGAGCACCGGCTGATGGAGGACGCACTGGAGATTGCCCGGCAGAACGAGGCCTCCAAGCAGACCTTTTTCAGCAGCATGTCCCATGACATGCGCACCCCCCTCAATGCTATCATTGGACTTTCGGATTTGGCGGGACAGCATACGGACGACCCCCGGAAGACCCGGGAGTATCTGGGGAAAATCAATACCTCCAGCCGGCAGCTGCTGGGGCTGATCAACGATATTTTGGATATGTCCCGCATGGAGCAGGGGAAAGTGGTGCTGAACAACAAAAAGCTGGACTTGCGCAGATGTGTGGAGGAGTGTACCGAGGCGTTCCGTTATCAGGCTGAACAGGAGGGAAAGACTCTGCAGACGCAGCTGGAACTGGAAAACCGGTATGTAATGGGGGATCCGTTCCGCATCACGCAGATTTTAAACAATCTGCTTTCCAACGCCTTCAAGTTTACCGGGACAGGCGATGCCATTTGTGTATCGGTGACACAACTGGACAGCGGAGAATATGCCAAATACAAGTTTGTGGTGTCAGACACGGGGATTGGAATGTCTCAGGACTTTCTGCCGCATCTGTTTGAGCCGTACAGCCGCGAGACGAGATTCAGTGCCAAGCAGACAGTGGGGACGGGGCTGGGGATGCCCATCACCAAGAACCTGGTGTCCCAGATGAACGGGGAAATTCAGGTGCAGAGCGAGCTTGGCAAGGGAACCAGCTTTACCATTGTTCTGCCCCTTGCCGCGGCGGAGGAGCCGCAGCCGGCGGCAACGCCCAGAGAGAAGCGCGGCGGCGAACAGCCGTCGGATCTGGAAGGAAGGCGAATTCTGCTGGCTGAGGACAACGAGGTCAATATGGAGATTGCAGTGGAGCTGCTGTCCATGGCGGGCGCCCAGGTGACCCAGGCGTGGAACGGCCAGGAGGCGGTGGAGCGGTTTCAGGAATCCGAACCCTTCACCTTTGACGCGATTCTGATGGATATGCAGATGCCGGTTCTGGACGGCTGTGAGGCGGCCCGGCGCATCCGCGCCCTGTCCCGGCCCGATGCCGGACTGCCCATTGTGGCCGTTACCGCCAACGCCTTTGCCGAGGATATTGCGGCCACCCAGGCGGCGGGGATGGATGCCCACATATCCAAGCCCATTGATTTCGGAATGCTGTGCAGAACACTGGAGGGGCTGTTTCAGCGCCCGTAAGCAGCACAGCGGTGCAGGAGGAGGGGAAGACGCCCCATGAAGAAAAAGACAATGCGGTTTTTATGGATCAGCCTGGCCTGTGTACTGGTTCTGGGTGTGGGAGTGTTTACCTGGATCAACACCTATATGCTGCGGGAGAGCAGACGGGCCATCAATGAGGTGGGCGAGATCTATATGGCGGAGATGAACCGGCAGATGAGGCTGCATTTCCGCTCGATCACCGACTTATGCTTGTCCCAGGTGGAGGGGATTGTCTGGCGCACGCCGCCTGAGTCAGTGCAGGAGTATGGGGAGGAAATGCTGGAGGAGCTGGCGGTCAGCGCGGAGATCCGGGGATTTTCTCACTTGTCCATTTACTCTACCCAGGGGGAGTTCAATGTGATCTATGGGGAGCCCCTGACGATTATCAATGAAGAGCCCTTCCTTCAGTCCCTGAACCAGGGAGAAAAAAAGGTGACTGTGGGGCGTACCGCCTCAGGGGCCTGGCTTTTGCTGTTCGGGGTTTCAGTGGGATACCCGGAGTCGGAAGGATATCCCATGCAGGACGGAAGCCGCTGCACCGCTTTGGTTGCCGGTCTGCCCATGGAGTATCTCAATGAGACCATGGATCTGAAAATGGACGGGGCGATGATCTACTCCCATATCATCAGCAAAGAGGGCTGGTTTGTGGTTCGCAACGCGGACATTGAGGAGGATAATTATTACGACCGCATTGTCAACCGGTGCACCTTTGAGGGGCAGACGGCCCAGGAGGCGCTGAATGACCTGAAGAGCGCGGTGAGCGCAGGAAAGGAATACACCACGGTGCTGACGGTGGATGGGGAGCAGCGGCATCTGTACTGCTCGCCGCTGCCCGACTCGGAGTGGTATCTGGTGACGGTAATGCCCCACGGAATTCTGGATGAGACCGTGGCCCGGCTGGGCACGCAGCGCGTTAATACGGCGCTGGGCGGGGGGCTGGTGATTCTGGCGGCCCTGCTGACGGTATTCTTCCTGTATTTCCGCATGACCCAGCGGCAGCTGACCGCCCTGGAGCGGGCCCAGCGGGAAGCGGAGCGGGCCAACCAGGCCAAGAGTGAGTTTTTGTCCAACATGAGCCACGACATCCGGACCCCCATGAACGCCATTGTGGGCATGACCGCCATCGCGGCCGCCAATATCAGCAAGCCGGAGCAGGTGCAGGACTGCCTGAGAAAGATTTCCCTGTCCAGCAAGCATCTGCTGGGGCTGATTAACGACGTGCTGGATATGTCCAAAATTGAAAGCGGGAAGCTGACGCTGAACGTGGACCGGCTCTCCCTGCGGGAGGCCATGGAGAGCATTGTCAGTATTGTGCAGCCCCAGGTCAAGGCCAAGGGGCAGAGCTTTGATATTTTCATCCGGGACATTCAGACCGAGCAGGTCCGCTGCGATGGCCTGCGTCTGAATCAGGTCCTGCTCAACCTGCTGTCCAACGCCCTGAAGTTTACACCGGAGGGGGGCGCCATCAGCGTCACGCTGACCCAGGAGGACTCCCCCAGGGGCGGGGACTATGTGCGCACCCACTTTTGGGTGGAGGACACGGGAATCGGGATGTCTCCCGAGTTCCAAAAGCGCATTTTTGACTCCTTTATGCGGGAAGACAACCAGAGGGTACAGAAAATTGAGGGCACCGGCCTGGGCATGACCATCACGAAGTACATTGTGGATGAGATGAAGGGCACCATTGAGCTGAAGAGCGAGGTGGACAAGGGGACACAGTTCCACGTGACGCTGGATCTGGAGCGGGCCCGGGAGCCGGAGGAGGACATGGTCCTGCCCGACTGGGAGATGCTGGTGGTGGATGACGACGAGCAGCTGTGCGCAAGCGCGGCCGACGTGCTCCGTGAGATAGGCGTACATGCACAGTGGGCGCTGGACGGAAAGTCCGCCGTTGAGATGGCGGAGAAGCGCCATGACCAGGGGCGGGACTACCACGTGGTGCTGCTGGACTGGAAGATGCCGGGAATGGACGGCATCGAGACGGCCAGGCAGCTGCGGAAAACCGTGGGAGAGGATATCCCCCTGCTGCTGATTTCGGCGTATGACTGGAGCGAGATTGAGGATGAGGCCCGCCGGGCGGGGATTAATGGGTTCATAGCCAAACCGCTGTTCAAGTCCACGCTGTTTTATGGGCTGAACCATTTTGCCCACCCGGGCGCGGCATGCGGTCCGGAGGAGGAAGAGCAGGCGCCGGATTACACCGGAAAACGGATTCTGCTGGCAGAGGACAATGAGCTCAATTGGGAGATTGCCAGTGAACTGCTCTCTTCTGTGGGATTTACACTGGAATGGGCGGAAAACGGACGAATTTGCGTGGAAAAGTTTATGGCGTCCGAGCCGGGATTTTATCATGCGGTGCTGATGGATCTGCGCATGCCGGTCATGAACGGCTATGAGGCCACCCGGGCCATCCGTACCTGCGGGAGGGCGGACGCTGATGTCCCTATTATTGCCATGACAGCGGATGCCTTCTCCGAGGACATTCAAAAGTGCCTGGAGTGCGGGATGAACGCCCATGTGGCGAAGCCTCTGGATGTGCGGGAACTGCTGCGCCTGCTGCAAAGGCTGATTCGTCAGTAGAAGAGAGGGACAGAGGATGCTGTCCAATGGGGAAGGATGTGAAGCAGGAATATGAGCAGGATAAGAGCTTTTGTGAAAAATGAAAGAGCGCGGCGGCGAAAATATTTCCGGGAGGCCCAGTGGAAAATTGCAGAGGACAACCTTCGAATTCTGATGTGGACCGCTGTGATCACGGTGGGACTGCTTCTGCTGTTCCTTCTCCTGGCCAAGTGGATGCTTCCGGGATGGCATATCGCGGCCTGCCACATGGCGTTTTTTCCCGTGCTGCTGGTGTTCTGCGGAGTTGTGGCATGGTATCGCAGAAGAAATGTGGTCAGCAGGCAGGCATCGGCAGTTTTGAGTGTTCTGTTTGAATGTATTGTCTTTTCTTTTGTAATCCTGATTGATACAGTAGGAACGCCTGGAGGCCCGGGGTCCTTTATGCCGGTGGTATGTGTGGCCATACCAGCCATTTTGACCCTGCCGCATATCCTGTCCTATGGCCTGATGGGAATATTTGAAGTGGTTTATATTGCGGCGGCGCTGGTGTGGAAGGAGCCGGCGGTAAGGTGGTATGATATTTTCGGGTCTTTGGTAGGCGTTATCTGTTCAATGGCGGTGGAAAACCTGGTGATGTCCCTGCGTATCCGGGACTATGAGGCCAGAATGCAGTACAAGCAGCTGAGCACCAAGGATGCCCTGTCGGATGTTTTCAACAAAAAGGCCAGCATAGACGCAGCCAGACAATATCTGCGGGATTATAACCCCCGGGTGACCTGCGCGCTGATTATGTTGGATTTGGATGACTTTAAGGAAGTAAATGACACGCATGGGCACTATACCGGCGATATTGTTCTGGGCTGTACCGGACAGGTTTTGCTGAACGCCTTTCGGAGTACGGATATTGTGGGGCGGTTTGGCGGCGATGAATTTATGGTGCTGGTCAAAGGGACAGCGGCGGAGAGCCTGCTGGAGGAGAAATGCCGGGTAATTCAACGGAATTTGCAGAAGTTGTCTTTGGAAAAAAGCGGAGTACAGGTGTCCTGCAGTATCGGCGTGGTGCTGGTGCAGGAGCAGGAGGTGGACTTTGAAGTGCTGTTCCGGCAGGCGGACGCCGCACTGTATCACGCCAAGAGCGTGGGCAAGGCGCGGCACATTTTACAGAGCTACACTCCTGTTGGGCTGTATTTGAAGAAGGCGGCCTATTTCTGAGGCGGCCGCGCCGCGAGAAAAGGGCGGAAGAGAAAAAATCCCTGGAACCCATGGGTTCCAGGGATTTTTTTCGGAAAGAAGGTTCAGCCCCGCGCGGGTACGTGCCAGATGTCCCGGGCATAGTCCCGGATGGAGCGATCGGCGGCAAAGACACCGGAGCGGGCGATGTTGATCAGCGACATGCGGTTCCAGCGGGTGCGGTCGGCATAGACCTGCAGAGCCCGGCGGTGGGCGTCGCAGTAGCTGTCGAAATCGGCCAGCAGCATATACTCGTCTGCCGGGCTGCCGCCGGCGCCAAAGAGCAGGCGGTTGGTCAGATTGGTATAGGACACACCGTCGCCGAAGCCGGCGGAGATCTGATCGATGACCCGCTTGAGGGCGTGGTTCTGCTGGTAATAGTCCAGAGAGCGGTAGCCCTGGCGCTTCTTTTCGGTGACCTGGTCAGCGGTCAGGCCAAAGAGGAAGATGTTGTCATCCCCGAGCTGCTGGTGCATCTCTACGTTGGCGCCGTCCAGCGTACCGATGGTCAGCGCGCCGTTCATCATGAACTTCATGTTGCCGGTGCCGCTGG
>JAHYYS010000048.1 GCA_019424865.1 bacterium | reverse complement strand
CCTGCCTTTTAAGCAGGGTGTCCGGAGTTCGAATCTCCGCTGGGTCACCACGTCGTCGCGGACTGCATATCGTTCGCGACGACTTTTTTACAAAAGTCATCGCTCGCTCATTCCGTCGCTCCTCCTCTCCAAACCGGACCCGCTTCGCTGGGCTCCGGTTTGGTTTGCCGCCCTGCGGGCGGCCTTGTTTTTGGATCTCTGCGTCTTTTTCGTCAACACATGCCAAAACAAAAGGACATCCCTTCGGATGTCCTTTTGTTTTGGGTTCCGCCGCCCAGAGAGCGGCTTCACCCTTGGGATTTCAATGCTCGGGGTCGGCAAAGCCGCCCCTGCGCAATTCCCGGCCTGCGGCCGGAAATTTACGCGCCACTCGGCACGCGGCCCAGAAGGGCCGTTTTACCTCTTTCCGCTACCTGCATCTTTTTCGTCAGCACAGAACACGTCGTCGCGGACTGCATATCGTTCGCGACGACTTTTTTATAAAAGTCATCGCTCGCTCATTCCGTCGCTCCTCCTCTCCAAACCGGACCCGCTTCGCTGGGCTCCGGTTTGGTTTGCCGCCCTGCGGGCGGTCTTTTTTTAGGATCTGCGTCTTTTTCGTCAACATATGCCCAAAAGGAAGCCAAGCTGCAAAGCGTGGCTTCCTTTTTTGGGGGCCGACCGCCAGACGACCTACACCCTGTAAATTTCAATGCTCAGGAGGCGGCTTTGCCGCCCCCTGAGCAATCCCCGGCCGTCTAAAAAGACATAAAAAGCACCAGAAAAACGAAATAAATGATGTCAAAATTGATGTCAAAACCCGCCCCCATTTCCGGAGGCGGGTTCTTTCATTTTCCCCCGCCCTTCCCGGCGGAATGCTCATTTGTTCAGCAGTCCAGCCGCCACGACGGCCAGCTCCTGCCGGGTGGGGAACCCCTTGGGGGAGGCGATCTCCGGGCCTGCCTCGCCTCCAACATCGGCAAAGGCCCCCGCCTCAACTGCGGCCCTGATATAAGGGATCGCCCATTCATCAGCGGGCAGCGCGGCGCGTCTGGCCAGCCAGTTCTCCATCATGTCATCAAACTGCGCCTGTGTCACGGTATCCTCCATTTCCCGGGCCACCTCGGCCCGAAAGTCGTCCATGCTCTTTCCGAACTTGGGAAACCAGTGGAGCACGTCGGCGTGGTTGCTGGCAATCCCCCGCCGGTACCCCTCCTGGTGGCAGATGACCACCCCGTCCGCCGCGGGGTCCAGTCCGAACGCCCGGCACAAAGCGGCGGTCAGCTCCACGGCCTCCCGGTACACCGCCGCAAAATAGCCGGCGTCCTCCAGGCCGTCCTCACAGATCTCAAAGGAAATGTGCGTGTTGTTCCCGCTGCCCTTTGCGCCGCTGGCACAGTGCCACCCTCTCCTGTCCCAGGGCAGGGTCTGCACCGTCCCCACCGAGCCGTCCCGGAACCTCCCCACAAAGGCGTGGACGCATTTGCTGATACCGGGGCGATCCCAGTCATTTCCGCTCTGGTTATAGCCGGTAACCGCGTCTCCCGGCACATAACGGCTCACCCAGGGGTTGTCGGCCCCGGTGGAGTGGACCATCACCCCCTTGGGCACGATGGTCCGCCCCGCCCGATAACAGTCGCTGTTGGTAAAAAGCTGCTTCCTCAGCTGCATCAAACCGCCTCCGCTTTTCTGTCAGCGGGCCGGGTCCCGGCAGCTCCGCCCCCTTCTGCTTGTCTGGGTGCGCTCTGCCCCTCCCCGGCCCCCGCTCCATCTTATGTTGTGTTCCCGTCTTTATTGTCTCAGCTGTTTTGCCGCCTGATGGGCCCCGGTAGCCGCCAGCCCCGACACAATGCCCACCGCCGCAGCGGTCAGCGGGTCGGCGGCGGGAAAATCCGGCATGCCCAGATACAGGGCGGCCACGCCCAGCGCCCCGCCGCATATCCCCGCGATGGCGGGAATGTACCGGCTGTCCAGGCCGGACGCCTTAACCACCTGGCCCACCAGATAGCAAATCGCCGTGATGGCCGCCACGTCTGCAACTCCAAACTCCATTTCACGTCCCCCTCTCTGCTTTCAGATCCCGAATATCGTGCTGCACCTCGGTCATCTGTCCCTCCAGCTTATAGGTCCGCTCCACCAGCTGGTTGTGCACCGCCACCTTCTGCTCCAGCTGATCGATGCGGTAGGTGGTGAGCCTGTTGGACACCAGAATCCCCCCGAAGGTGCCCGCCAGTGTCCCCACCAGGCTCATCCCGGCCACGGCCAGGGTGGTCCAGTCTAGCATCCCTGTACCTCTTCCACGCTCCCCAGATCTTCCCATGCCTCGGGAAGCTGGGAGGGGGGATAGGCGGCGCCGGCCTGGATGCATTTCCACACCCGTCCGTCCTCCACACAGCACTCTCCGCTCTGATACAGCCCCCGGGTTCCCTGGGGCTGGACATAGGGCCCCGCCTTGGCCGGGGCGGTGGTGTGGCACACGTCCCACAGGCTCGCCGCCCGGTCGGGCGTCCAGTCCGGCTGCCCGGACGCGTCATGCTGCTGCCACAGCTTGTATACCTGTCCCGCCCACTGATAGGGGGTCCCGACGGCCACCTGGGAAAAGTCCCGCTGCCGCCAGGTGGGCACCTGTCTCACCTTTTCTACCAGCTCTGTGCCGTCCGCCTCCCCCGACACCGCCCGGGCGGCCAGGGCGGCTGCGTCCGCCCTCCCCCGGGCCTTCAGCTCCTCCTTCGCCATGGTCACAATCTCATCCATTGCTCTCCACTCCTTCCTGATAGGCTGCCTCCAGCGCGCGTTCCAGCTCCGCCGCGGTCCCCGCCGCCTCCAGCGCCTGGATGGCGGCCTGCTGCTGGGCGATGGTGTTCTCCTGGCTTTGAATGGTCCCCTCCTGGGACTGGACGGTGGCCTGGAGCTGGCTCACCTGCTCCTGATACTCCGTCACGTCCCCCAGATACTGCTTTTCCACCCGGAGCACCACCGTATAGCTCCGATTGGCGCTGCTGTACTGGATGTCCGCCACCGTGAAGCCGTACCCTGCGGGCAGAATGCTCTCCCCCTCCAGGGCGGGCCGGCTCCAGTTGATGGCCTCAATCTCCTCCAGGCTGGCGTACTCCCGCTCAAACACCGCCCGGTACTCCCCGTTGGACCGGCCCCGCAGCACCAGGCCGCAGACCACGCCCCCAATTTTCAGGGTCTCTCCGTACAAGCTCATGCTTTTTCCTCTCCTTCCATGTTTAAAAAGGGCATCAGCCCCGTGGGCCGCACCCGGCGGCCCTGCCGGTAGCCCCGCCGCCCGGCCTCCAGGGCCCGGGCCTGCTGCTGACAGGCCCGGGCCGCCTCCCGCAGCTCCCTGTGCTGCAAAAGCACATCTATCAGCGCCCCGTCGGGCCCCGTCACCGGCGTCACCCAGGGATAGTAGCGCCGCAGCTTCCGGGCCAGCGGGGTCCGCGTGTCCACCTCCCACCACTCCGAGGCCTTCAGCTCCGGGAAGTCCGCCAGCCGCGCCGGCCGTTCCAGGGGCAGGCGGCGTCCGTCCGGGCCCAGCCGGTACTGTCCCGTCCAGATCCGGTCCAGCACCCCCATGGTGGCCTTATGTACCAGCACGGGCCGTCACCATCCTCTGCAGGCGCACATAGGTCTGGGCGTCCAGCTGCTGCCCCAGCCGGTCCGACTCCGGCCAGCACGCGCCCCCGGTCTCCAGCCCCAGGCGCCGCAGCTTTCCAAAGGCCGAAGCCGCCGTCTTTTTCTTCAGCCCCAGCTCCCGGGCCACCTGTCCCGGTCCGGCCCCCGCGTCCCGCCGCCGGGCGATTTCGTACAGATACCGGCTCATGCCCCGGATCTCCTGGCCCCGGAAGCAGTAGCGGTAATAGAAAGACAGGGGCATCCCCGTCTCCAGGGCCAGGGTCAGCTTGTCCGCCCCGGCCCAGTCCCGGATCACCGGCCGGGAGACCGCGGGGCCGCCCCCGGCCTGGAGGCGGCGCAGGGTCCGCCCCGCCGTCTGGAGGGTGCGGCAAACGGTGGCCTGCCGCAGCTCCAGCTTGTCCGCCAGCTCCCGCTGGCTCCGGGGCCGGCCGGACAGCACCAGCAGGGCCAGCTGCCGCTGCCGGTGGGTCAGCGCCGGCACCTGGCTGAGGTACCGGGCCCAGTCAAATCCCGCCGTGCTCCGGCAGGACTGGACCAGCCGCCGGCTGTCCACCCAGTCCCGCAGCCGCGCCAGCCCGTTGCGGATCACCTGGGACACCGACGACGTCCCCACGCCCCGCTCCCGGGCGATCAGGGCCAGGGACTGCCCCCGGTTGTAATAGGCGTCCAGGTATTCCCGCTGCCGGGCCGTCAGCTGTCCGGCCCCCTCCGCCAGCCACTGCTCCAGCGGCTGCGCCGGGGCGCCGCCTTCCTCCTGTACCTGCTGCCAGGTACGGCCCTCCAAATCCGACCACCGGGTCCCGCACCGCTCGAAGAAGTCAAAGGCTATGGCCCCCACATCCAGCTGTCTGCGCCGCTCCCGCCGGGCCCGCCTCTGCGCCGGCGGATCCAGGTGGTCCAGCTGAACCTGTACGTCCCGCAGGGCCGCCCGGCACACGCCGATTTTTCCCCGCAGGCGCTGCCGCTCCTGCGCCTCCTCCGCCCGGGTCAGCGCCGCCTGATAGGCCCGCAGGCGCCCCCGAAGCGCCGCCCGCGCCTGAAGGCAGGACTCCATCTGCTCCACCGCATCGCCCCCTCTCGCCGTCTGCACCTTTTCCGCATTGTGACTTATCCCCCCTCTCTCTTTTCTGATGAGTCGCGAATTTCTTGACTCTGCCGCCATATTATCATAATATTTCGCGACTGTCAAGATGGGAAGTCGCGAATTTCTTGACCAGTCCCGTTTTTTATGATATGGTAAGAAAAAAGGCGGTGGTGATATGGAACAAAAGACCCAGCTGTCCATGCGGGAGCGCTTCCGAAAGAATCTGTCCGACGCACTGGAGCGCTCCGGCCTGACCCAGGCCCAGCTGGCCGACCGGCTGGAGATCAGCAAGGCCACAGTCAACAACTGGTTCCGGGGCCAAAATACCCCGGACATGGACATACTCCCCCGGATTGGCGCGGTGCTGGGCCTGCCCCCGGCCGAGCTGTACTACCCCACCGCCTCCGAGCTGCCGGAGGGCGGCCTCCCCGCCCTGTCCCCGGAGGCGCGGCAGGTGGCCCGGGACTATGAGAAGCTGGACCGCCACGGAAAGACCGTGGTGCGCATCCTCCTCACCGAGGAGCAGAAGCGGGTGGAGGAGGAGCGGCAGCGGCGGCGCGCCCGGCAGGCCCTGTATGACGAGGAGAGCGGCCTGGACGGCCAGGCGGCGGAGCCGCGGGTGATCCCCCTCTACCTCACCCCGGCGGCGGCGGGCATGGTCTCCCCCGCCTTCGGCGAGGACTTTGAGTACCTGGAGGTGGAGGGAGACGTGCCCCCCCAGGCCGACTTTGCCGTGCGGCTGGCCGGGGACAGCATGGAGCCCTATCTGATGGACGGCGCGGTGGCCTATGTGAACCGGGACCCCCTGGAAAACGGAGACGTGGGCATCTTTTTCCTGGACGGGGACATGCTGTGCAAGCAGTACTGCCGGGACACGGAGGGAAACGTCCATCTGTTCAGCCTGAACCGCTCCCGGGCCGACGCCGACCGGCACATCCCCGCCGAAAGCGGCAGCACCCTGTGCTGCTATGGCCGGGTGATCCTGCCTCAGGTGCCCGCTCCCCCGCTGCCGGAGCAGTCCCGCGGCATATTGTGAAATTGCAAAAGCAGTCGGCCCGCCGGCGCCCTGTTTCCGGCGGGCTGACTGTTTTTTTGCCGCAAAACCCCATTTTTCTCCCCGTCCCTTGCAATTTTTATCCCGCGTGCTACAATGAGTGCGCACAAGGAGGGAACAGAATATGGACTTTTTGGATCAAATGCGGGAGGAGGGCATCGACCCCGCCCTGCTGGACGAGATCCGCGCCTTCCGGTCCGCCCACCCGGCGGACCCCTCGGCCGCCGGACGGGTCCCCGTCCCCCGCTTTCTCTATTACGGCAAGGACATCTGGGAATCTGCCGCAGCAGCCCTGCTCAGCGGCGAGCACCTGCTGCTGGCCGGCCCCAAGGCCACGGGCAAAAACGTGCTGGCGGAAAACCTGGCCGCCGCCTTCGGCCGCCCCACCTGGGACATCTCCTTCTATGTCAATGTGGACGCCGCCTCGCTCATCGGCACGGACACCTTTCAGGACGGGGCGGTGAAATTCCGGGAGGGGCCCGTCAGCCTGTGCGCCCGGCTGGGGGGCTTCGGCATCCTGGACGAGATCAATATGGCGAAAAACGAATCCCTGGCCGTCCTTCACGCCACCCTGGACTTCCGCCGGTGCATCGACGTGCCCGGCTATGACCGCATCCCTCTGGACGAGTCGGCCCGCTTCATCGCCACCATGAACTATGGCTACGCCGGCACCCGGGGAGCTGAACGAGGCCCTGGCCTCCCGCTTTCTGGTGCTCAACATGCCCCTGATCGCCCCGGAAAATCTGGCCCGGCTGCTGCGCCGGGAGTTCCCCCGCCTGAAGGCCGCCTGGGCCGAGCAGTTCGCCCTGCTGTTTCAGGAGCTTCAGGAAAAATCCAACAACGCCGAAATCTCCACCAAGGCGCTGGACCTGCGCGGGCTGCTGGCCGCTGTGCGCCTGGTGGAGCACGGCAGGCCGGCGGGCCGGGCCCTGGAGATGGGCATCACCAACAAGGCCTTCGACCCCTTCGAGCGCCAGCTGGTCTCCGACGTGATCTCCGCCCGGGTCTCCCCCAGCCTGACCCGGAGCGAGATGTTCAGCTGAGATGGAACAGCAGGATCTGGAACAGCGCCGGGCGGCCAATCTGATTTGGAACGCCGCTCAGAACTACGCCCTGCGCCCCGGCTATATGGCCTTCGGCCCCGACGGCAGGGCGGACCTGTACTTCAACAGCGTCATCGGCGCGGTGTACCAGCAGTATGACTTCACGCCGCTGGAGGAAGTGCTGTCCTCCTTCGAGGGAAAGCCCGGCGGCGCGCTGTACAGCGACCTGTTCTGGCTGGGGCTGGAAAACGCCGTCTATCCCCGGGCCCTGGCCAAGCGGCCCGCCCTGGCCGGGCTACGGATTCAGTACGCCAAGGACATCGTCCGGCAGCAGCAGACACACCCCAGGGCCGACCTGCTTTCCCGCCTGCGGGCGGCCCACTTTCTGCGGGTGCTGGGACAGCCTGACGGCCTGTCCGGCCGGGACGCCAGGCTGCTGGACGCCCTGGAGTTCTCCCCCCAGCTGACCTCCCGGGAGCTGGCGGCCCAGATGGATCAGGTTCTGGCCCGGTTCTTTTTCACCGGTACCTCTGAGGGGGGCGACGGGCTGCTGAAGGTCCGCTTCCCCTCGCTGCGCTGGTCCCACAAGGCCCAGCTGGGCGGCGGCTCGGTGCGCCGGGTGGGCAGCGGGGGCGGCGCCGCCGGCGGCGCGGAGGGGGAGGGCCGCAGGGCCATGAACCCCCTGCGGCTGTTCCAGCCCAGCCCCCAGAAGGTGCGCGGCTATATCGAGGCCTGCTTCGGCCGCTCCCTCCTCTCCCCGGAGGACCGGGACAAGCTGGAGCGGCGGCTGTGCACCGGCGTCCACCGGAGCTGTTATCTCCACCTCACCCGGGGGGAGTTTGACCCCGGCGAGGACCCGGACCCCGAGCGCCGCTTTCTGCGGGAGGATCTGGACCGGCAGCGGGCCGCCAACCTGCGCCACTACCGGGACAACCAGGTGCGCTATCACACCGCCCTGGTCCGCCTCACCGAGCGCATCCGCAACGCCGCCCTGCTCCGCCTGGAGCCCGACCAGCTCCACAGCCGGGCCGGCCGCCTTCAGCCCGGCCTGCTGTGGCGGGAGCTCTATCTTCGGGACCCCCGGGTCTTCCGCAAGGAGCTGGGCAGCGAGCTGGGGGATCTCACGGTGGACCTGCTGCTGGACGGCTCCGCCTCCCAGCGGGACCGCCACGAGCAGGTGGCCGCCCAGGGCTATCTCATCGCCGAGAGCCTGACCCGCTGCGGCATCCCGGTGCGGGTGAGCTCCTTCTGCAGCGTCAGCGGCTGCACCGTGCTGCGCCTGTTCCGGGACTATGACGAGGAGCGGGGCAGCCGGAACATCTTCGACTTTTCCGCCGCCGGCTGGAACCGGGACGGGCTGGCCTTCCGGGCCATGGGGGCCCTGATGGACCAGGCCGGCAGCGACCACCGGCTGCTCATCGTCCTGTCCGACGCCAGCCCCAACGACGACCAGAAGCTGCCCGGCCGCGGTCCGCTGCCCGGGCGGGACTACACCGGCCCCCTGGCCGTGGAGGACGTGGCCCGGGAGGTGAGCGCCCTGCGCCGCCGGGGTGTCCGGGTGCTGTGCGTCTTCACCGGCCGGGATGACGAGCTGCCCGCCGCCCAGGCCATCTATGGCCGGGACGTGGCCCGCATCCCCTCCATCACCCTGTTTGCCGACATCGTGGGCCGACTGATCCAGACCTGCCTGCGGGATTTGTAGGGCCCAACCTCCTTCCGAAACATTCCCTTCCTCTTTTTCTTCTCAAAAAAGCACGGCCTGCCGCCCCGAATCCGGGCGTCAGGCCGTCTTCTTTGTCTTTTCCGGAGAATCCCGCCGGGCGCTTCGCCGGCCCGGCGGGATTCTGCCGCTGTACTACATCATTTGACAGCAGGCTCCGCGCCGCCTTACTCGGGGGTGGCGACAATGATGCGGATGCGCCCGCCGGCGGAAAAGCCCAGGTTGTCGTACCAGCCTCTCAGGGTGTAGTCCTGGTCGTTGATTTCGGACAGGCTGCTCTCATACCAGCCGTTTCCGCCGGTCCCCCGCAGGATGACCACCACGTCCTCCGCCAGGTCATAGCTCTGGTCCCCGGCCTCAGCAGTCAGACTGCCCAGGTCGGTCAGCGTAACCGCGGTGAGCTGGCGCATGCTTTGCAGCTCGCCGTCCTCATAGATCAGGGCCGCGCCGCCGGTGTCCACACTGTATACCGCGCTGGTGCTGATGGTGTGCAGCTCACCGTCCTGATAGTAGGTATAGGCGCCGGAGACACTCATCCCCGAGGACTGGTTCTCCGCCGAGGTGATGTAGACATAATCCAGGGTGTCCCCGGTGGCCTCGCTGAGAATCAGCCGCTCAATGTCGCCGCTGGCGTTGAGGGAGTAGTAGGACACGTCGTCCGCGGACAGCCGCTCCCCCGCCAGGCGGGAGGGGTAGATCCGGGCATAGCCCCCGTTCTCGTCAGTATCCAGAATTTCCACGTTATCCGCAAAGTCATACCCGGCAAAGGAGGTGCCGTCGCTGCTCACCGTCCCGGAGAGGCTCCTGGTCTGAAGGGTCTTGATGGAGGTCCCGTCCCCATCCACCGAGGCCTGCACCAGCCGTCCGGTGGAATAGGTGCTGGTGCCGTCGGTATAGAAGGTGCGCAGACTGCCGTCGGTACAGGCCACCTGGGTCTCAATCTGGACGGAGGCGGAGGAGGCGCTGGAGCTGGAGCTGGATACCTTCTGGCTGGAGACCACCACGCCGTAATAGGTGCTCTGGATCTCCGAGACGGCAATCACGTCCACCACCTCGCCGTTCATCCCCAGCAGCAGGGTAACCAGATCCCCTGCGGAGAACTCGCCCTGGCTGGAGCACTTGTAGATGGCGGAGGAGGTGCCCAGCTCATAGGTACCGCCCGCCACTGTCACCGAGGTGGGGGCCGCCGCGCTGGGGGAGACCGACGTCAGGGTGCCGCTGACCTTGTCGCTGTACACCCAGACGGTGCGCAGGTTGGCGTTATAGTAGTACACGTCATATGCCTGGATGGCCGACAGGCCGGAGACCGCCCCGTCCCGATAGACGGTGGCGCCGCTGGAGGAGAAGGGCAGGGAGACCGAGCCGCTGGAGGTGGCCACATAGGGCCCCTTGGTATCGGCGGTGACCAGCGTGGAGTAGTTAATCTCCCCGTTGGTAATGGTATAGCCCAGGGTGGTGCCGTACACGGTTCCATCGCTGGTGTCGCTGATCATCAGGTTATAAAAGAGCATAACGCAGTCCTGCCGGGTGAGGGCCTGCCCCTGCACCGCATCCAGGTCGTCCCGCAGGCCCACCGAGGACGCCTTGGTCAGCTGGGCCGAGGGATAGGAGCCCACCAGGTCGGCGGACTGATAACCCAGCAGGTTGAGCAGGGCGGTGCAGGCCTCCTCCAGGGTGATCTGGCTGTCCGGGCGGAAGGTCCCGTCCACATAGCCGCTCATCCACCCCTGCTCCACCGCCAGCTTTACATACTGGCTGGCCCAGTGGTCGCTCTTCACATCCTTGAACAGGGACACGCCGGTCCCCGTCCCCACGGTGTCCTTGTAGACAGAGGCGGCCGTCATCATGGTGACAAATTCCGCCCGGGTCACCGGCGAGGTCAGGTTCAGGTTTCCGTTCTCATCCCCGGCCATGATGCCCAGGGCCTGGATGGCCTCCAGGGCGGTGCTCTCGCTCACTGCCCCCGCCGGGATCAGCCCCAGGGACAGCGTGAGGGAGAGGGCCAGAAGCAAGGCCGACAGTCGATGCTTGAACTTCATACACAACATCCTTTCATGACAAATGAAAAGCTTGAAATCCGGGGGGGTTCCACCCGGTCCCAAGTTCCGCTTTTGATTTAATCGTAATGCAGCGCGTCGATGGGGTTGAGCTGGGCCGCCTTCTTGGCGGGCAGATAGCCAAAGAGGATGCCGATGCCCACCGAGATGCCAAAGGCCATCAGCACCGCCCCCACTGTAGGCGACACGGTCAGGCTCTCCTCCATCACCCGCTCTACCACTGCAGTGGCTACAATGGACAGTCCGTCCCCCAGCAGAATCCCAATAATGCCGCCCAGGGCGCTGGTAGCCGCCGCCTCGATGACAAACTGCTGCATGATATAGCGCTCCTTGGCCCCCAGGGACTTTCGGATGCCGATTTCCCTGGTGCGCTCGGTGACGGACACCAGCATAATGTTCATGATGCCGATGCCGCCCACCACCAGAGAGATGGCTGCGATGCCCGCCAGCACCCCCACCAGGATGTTGATCATGCTGGTCATGGTCTCCAGCATTTCGGCCATGCTGGTCACGGTGTAATAGTCGTCGCTGGCAAAAACGGCGTACAGGGAGGCCTCCAGCGCAGCAACGCTCTCATCAATATAGTTTTCGTCCTTCATGGTGATGGTGTATGTGCTGGTTTCGCCGGTGATGCGCTCGGCAGTGGTGTAGGGCAGGTACAGGCAGTCATCGCTGCCCCCCTCCTCCAGGGTGTCCCCCTGCTGCTCCAGCACGCCCACCACCTCCAGGCTCTGTCCCCCCACCCGCAGGGTCTGGCCCACGCCGTTTCCTCCGAAGTAGGCCTGGTTCAGATAGGCCCCGATGACGCACACCTTGGCACGGGTGGCCATGTCGCTGTACTGCAGATTCCGGCCCTGTGCCACGGTCAGCCGGGAAATATCCAGGTAGTCCTCACTCACCCCCAGGGAGGAGGTGGAGCTCACCGTCTCCGACCCAATCTTCACATAGCCCGCCATGGTCACCGTGGGGGAGCACAAATCCAGATACTCGCTGTTCTCCTCCACAATGTCGTACATGTCCTCCACATCCAGAGAGCGGGTGGAGCCCCGGGACATGACCGTGACGGTGAGGGTGTTGGTGCCCATGTCGGAGAAGCTGTCCGTGACATACCCCTCCAGGCCGTTGCCCAGACCCACAATCACGATGACCGCCGCCACGCCGATGATAATGCCCAGCATGGTCAAAATCGTGCGCACCTTGCTGGAGACAATATTTTTCAGGGCCAGATCCAGCGATTCTGTCAATTTCATGCCGGCTTCCCCCTCTCCTGTCCGGCCGCCCGGGGGGTGACCACCGCCTCCGGCGCGTCGGCGGGCCCGTCGTATACCACATGTCCGTCCTCCAGGCGGATAATCCGCTGGGCCTGGACGGCAATGGAGTTGTCATGGGTGATGAGGACCACGGTGTTGCCCTGGCGGTGGATGTCCTGGAGCATTCCCAGCACCTCCCGGCCGGTGCGGGAATCCAGGGCGCCGGTGGGCTCGTCGGCCAGGATGACGGAAGGCCGCCCCACCAGGGCCCGGGCGATGGACACCCTCTGCTGCTGGCCGCCGGAGAGCTCCATGGGCTTGTGCCGCCACTTGTCCCCCAGGCCCACCTGCGCCAGGGCCTCTCTGGCCCGTTCCCGGCGCTCCCCCTTGGGCACGCCGGCATACATCAGGGGGACCTCCACGTTTTCCACCAGGTTCAGCTTGGGCAGCAGGTTGTACTGCTGAAAGATGAAGCCCAACAGCTCGTTGCGGATCTCCGCCAGCTGGTTTTTGTTCATCTGGCCCACGTCCTTGCCGTTGAGGAGATAGGTCCCATCCGAGGGGACATCCAGGCAGCCGATGATATTCATGCAGGTGGACTTGCCCGACCCGGAGGAGCCCACGATGGCCACGAACTCCCCCTTGTAAATTTGAAAGCTGATATGGTCGGCGGCCACCACTGTGGTGTCCCCCATGTAGTAATATTTGCACACCTGCTGAAATTCAATGAGCGCGTTCATTGCCCCACCTCCTCAGAAGCCGGGCCCGCCGCCCATGCCGCCGGGCATACCGCCGCCCATGCCGCCGGGCATACCGCCGCCTCCGCCGCCGGGCATACCGCCCATGCCCATCATGCCAAAGCCGCTGTCCGACGAGCTGGTCTGGATATAGGCTACGGTGTCCCCCTCCTGCAGGCCGGAGGTAATTTCAATGTAGTCGTCGCCGCTGACGCCGGTGGTGACCTCCACGGAGTAATAGTCCTCGCCGCCCTCGGTGGTGGACTCCACCAGGGTGCCGTTGGCTGCGCTGGGGGAGTCGGCGGTGACCAGCACCGTGTCCCCCCGGTTCAGGGCGGCGGAGGGGATGGCCAGCACGTCCTCGGCGCTGTCCAGGGTGATGGTGGCGTCCACGCTCATGCCGGGCAGAAGGCCCTCCGTTTCATCGATGCGGATGGTAACGGGATACGTGGTGGCGCTGCCGGTGGAGGTGCCCGCCACACTCACCTTGGTGACCACGCCCTGATAGGTTTTGCCCTCCACCGCGTCGGCCACCACCGAGACGCTCTGCCCCACGGCAATGTTGGCAATGTCCAGCTCGTCCACAGAGAGGGTCATGGTGAGATAGCTCAGGTCATAGATGGTGCACAGCACCTGGTTGGCCTCGGTGGTCTCGCCGGCATTATAGTTCTTGTCCACGATGGTCCCTTTGATGGGGGAGGTGATGGTATAGTCGTCCAGCTGCTCAGTCTGGTTTTCATAGGAGATCTCCGCGTTGCGCAGACTGTCCGAGGCGCTTTGGAGGGAATCCTCCAGATCGTCGCTGCTGAGGACAACAAGGGTCTGCCCGCCGGACACCTGATCACCCTCGGCCACGCGGACGGCGGTCACCTCGCCGGACACCTTTGCGGTGACCGTCTCCTCCTCTTTATAGGTAAAGGTGCCGCTGCCCGTGCTGGTCACAGAGCCCACGGCGGCGCTGGCGCTCTGGCTGGTGGACAGGCCGCCGGGATTGCTTACGTCAATGGTCACGCTGCGCACCACCACATTGCCGGTGAGCACGGTGTCTGTACCGCTGATTTTGGAGATGGTCCCGGAAAGCGTCTCAAAGGTGGAGTCCAGGGTAACGGTAGCGCTCTGCCCCACGTAGAAGGACGCCGCGTCGTCCGCGGGGAAGGTGACCTCCAGGCTCATGGTCTGGGAGTCCCGGATGGTGGCCACCGTTTCCCCCGCATTGACCTCGTCCCCCACCTCCACATCGATGGAATACACCTGCCCGCTCACCGGAGCGGTAATATTCAGATCCTCCTGACTCTCCAGCTGGTTATTGTAATTGCGCTGGGCCTGGTTCAGGGAGATCTCCGCCTGCTCCAGGGAATTGGAGGCGTCGGAGGAGTCGATGGTATACAGGACGGTTCCCTCCTCCACCTCGTCCCCCTCCTCGAAATCGGCGGTGAGGATGCTGCCTTCGATCAGAGTGGTGACAGAATAGGAGTCCGCCGCCTCCAGGGTCCCGCTGCCGGTGATGGAGGAGGTAATATCCATGCGGGTTACCTGGGCGGTGGTGTAGGAGGTATCCGCCGCCTGGGCGGTCTGGCTTCCGCCCAGAAAATACATGCCGCCCGCTCCCAGAACGGCCACCACCAGCACCAGGGCCACAACCTTTTTCCAGCGTTTTCCTCCCTTTTTTCCGCCGTTCTTTCCAAAGTGGATCTTCCCTGCCACGAAGGAAAGCTTTTCTTTGATTTCCAGTTTCATATCCAATACAGCCGTCCTTTCCTGCGGACCTCTCGGTCGGATTTCTCAGCACAGCTTATCAGGGAATTCTGAACGGTCCGAGGATGAATTCGAAACTTTCTCGAAACAAACCCAAAACATTTTCCTGTGCCTGTCCCGGTTTGCCGCACAGTCCAATTCAGCACGGGCGGCGCCGTGATTTTTCATGAATTTTCCCCCCTTCGCCCCTGACAGAAAAGCCGCCCGCCCCGGGCAGCAGGGCGGGCGGCGAAACTTCTTGTGGCAGTGCTTTTCCGCTGTCCCAGGCGCGGCCTGGGACAGGGCAGGGCGGGCATTTTGTCATGGCCGGCCGTTGAGCCGGTAGCCCGCCCCCCAGACGGTCTCGATAATCTTGGGGTGGGCGGGGTCGTCCTCAATTTTTTCCCGGATGCGCCCCACGTGGACGGTCACCGTGGCGCTGTCCCCCACATAGTCATACCCCCAGATGGTCTCGAACAGCCGCTCCTTGGAAAAGACAATGTTGGGGTTCTCCGCCAGGAACTTCAAAAGGGCGAACTCCCGGTTGGGCATCTTGATCTCCTGCCCGCCCTTGAACACCTTCCAGCTCTGGGGCAGAATGCGCAGGTCCCCGATGACAATGGCCCCGTCCTCCTCGCTCCGGCTGCCGGTCAGGCGCTGGTAGCGGCTCAGGTGGGACTTCACCCGGGCCACCAGCTCCGCCGGGTCAAAGGGCTTGGGGATATAGTCATCCGCCCCCAGGCCCAGCCCCCGGATTTTGTCCACCGACTCCGACCGGGCGGTGACCATCAGGATGGGCACGTCCACCTTGTCCCGGATCAGCCGGCACACCTCGTACCCGCTGCAGCCGGGCAGCATCAGATCCAGCAAAATCAGGTCATAGCCGCCGGAGAGCGACTCGCTCACCGCCGCCGCCCCGTCCTGCACAATCCGGACCTCATAGCCCTCAATCTCCAGATAGTCCCGCTCCAGCATGGCAATCTCGTTGTCATCCTCGGCAATCAGAATTTTGCTCATCTCGTCTTACCTCCTCCAGCGGCAGCGCAAGCTCAAATACCAGCCCGTTGTCGTTTCTGGCCCTGACGGTGCCCCCGTGGGCCTCCACAATATATTTCACAATATACAGCCCCAGCCCGCTGCCCTCGCCGCCCTGGCTGCTGCGGGCCTGATCCCCCCGCCAAAACTGCTCAAACAGGTGGGGCAGCTGCTCCTCCGGCACCCCATGGCCGTTATCTGCAAAGCGGATACACGCCCGCTCCGGCTGCCGCCACACCGTCAGGGTGAGCACCAGTGGCTGCACCCCCGCATAGCGCACCGCGTTCTCCTTCAGATTGGTCAGCACCCGCAGCATCTGCTCGGGGTCAATGCGCACCGGGCAGGGGCCCGCCGTGCACCGGAAGGCCACCTGTCCCCCGGCAGGGGCCAGCTCCTGTCCGGTCTCCCGGGCAAATTGCTCCACAAACTCCCCCAGGTCCGCGCCGCTTAAAAACAGGGGCAGGTTCCCCGTCTCCAGCTTGGAGAAATAAAACAGCCGCTGGAGCAGCCGCTCCATGTCGCAGGCCTTGCGATAGGCGATGTCCAAATACTGCGTGCGCTTCTCCGGCGTGTTGGCCACCCCGTCCCGCATCCCCTTCAGATATCCCTTCACCGAGGTCAGGGGGGTGCGCAGGTCATGGGAGATCCCCGCCACCAGGTCGGTGCGGGCCTGCTCATAGTGGGCGTTTTTTTCCCGCTCCTCCAGCAGGTGCCGCTGCATGTGGTCAAAGGCGGCGCACACCGGCGCAAACTCGTCGTGCCCGGCATATTGAATGGGGGTGGAAAAGTCCCCCTGCTCCATGCGCCGGGCCGCCTGAATCAGGGCGTTCACCGGCCGGAGCATCCCCCTCACCTGATAGTGGGTGAAAATCAGGCTGAGCAGCACAATCACCCCGATGGCCGCCGCCCCGCTGATCAGCACAACCAGTACGGTCGCCTCCGGTCGGGGCCGGGGCCGGCCGAGCACCTCCGGCGCGTCCGGCACCTTCATGGCCACCAGCGTGAAGTCTCCGCTCCTCCGCCCGATCAGCACGTTCCCCTGGACCTGCACCATCAGCGAGCCCTCAGCCGGCCAGACCGCGCCGTCCGCCGTATGCAGGTACAGCTCCTGCTGGTACTGATCCAGGGAGGAGTACACCACCTGCGGCCCCAGCTGAACCACCAGGCGGTAGTCCGCCTCCCGCAGCATCCGGTCCAGCCCCTCCCAGTTCCAGTTTCCGGTGTCCCACTCATCTATTGCCTGCCTGGCCTGCTCCATGTTTTGGTCGGCGGAGGGCGTGTCCTGCCTTTGATAGGCGTCCATCACCCACCGCACCACGCCGCCGCTGACCGCCAGCAGAATCACCAGCGCCGCGACCAGCGTCAGCGTGTGAAACAAAAAGATCCGCCGCTTCAACCGCCCGCGCCTCCCGTTCCGGCCCGGCCGCCTGGGCAGGCGGGCCTTCCATTTTCTCCTATTGTACCTGAAATCTCATCCGGGTGAAACGGTAAAAGTCTAAACTTTTTCCAAACTTTTATTTCCCGTCCCGCCGCGCCGCTTTTGACATTTTCCCCGCCATCGTGTACAATACCCCATGTTAAATCCATGTAAATTCTGCGAGGCGAACTATGTCAACTGCTGTTTTCAAACGCGCGGCCCTGATTCCCGCCCTTGTGCGGGGGCTGATTCTGGTCCTGGCGCCGCTGTCTGCCTTCTACCTGTCACAGTTTGTATACGGGGCCGATCTGGGCCAGCTGGCCCCGGGCATTGTGCTGGCCAACGCCCTGTGCATCGGGGCTTTGTATTACCCGCTGTGCGCGGTCACCGCGCGTCCCGCCCTCAGCTGCGTCGTCCTGCACCTGCTGCTGGGGCTGTGGGGGGCCGCCAACTACTTTGTATCCGTCTACCGGGGCAGCCCGGTGCTCCCCTGGGACCTGACCGCCCTGGGGACGGCGGCCGCTGTTTCCGGCAGCTATGATTTCACCCCCACCTGGCGCATGGTCCTCGCTCTGGTCCTGATTGCGCTTTTGGCCGCCGCGCTGGTTCTGCTCCGCCGGGCCGGCCTGCTGCCCCTCCCCCGGCGCCGGCTTCCCCTGCGGGCCGGCTGCCTGGCCGCCAGCCTTCTGTGCCTGATCCCCGTCCTGCGCCCCCAGCTGCTGGGGGACTTCGGCGTCCGGACGGACGTGTGGGACCAGGCCGGCGCCTACCGCACCGGCGGCACCGTGGCGGTGTTCCTGCGCAACACCGAATTCATGTCGGTGGAGGAGCCGGAGGGCGTCACCTACGAGCGCCTGAGCCAGATTATGTCCCAGGTCTCCCCCGCCGACACCCCGCAGGTGGACGCGGAGCGGCCCAATATTGTGGCCATTATGAACGAATCCTGGGCGGATTTTGAGGAATTCGGCCAGCTCTCCCTCACCCAGAGCGTCACCGACTTCATCCGCTCTCTGGACAACGCCGTCTGGGGACACGCCTATACCTCTGTCTTCGGGGCGGGGACCAGCGCCAGCGAGTTTGAATTTCTCACCGGCAATTCCATGGCCTTTCTCCCCTCCGGCAGCATCCCCTATCAGCAGTACATCCTGGACGAGTCCCCCTCCCTGGCCTCCCTGCTCCGGGACCAGGGTTACCGCACCCTGGCCTTCCACCCCGGGGAGCGCACCTCCTGGCAGCGCAACCAGGCCTATCCCCTGCTGGGCTTTCAGGATTTCAAGTGCGGCGAGGACATGGACGTCCCCCAGGAGATGGCCCACGGCTATGTCAGCGACCGCTCCGACTTCCAGCAGATTATCTGGGAGTTTGAGCACAAGCAGACGGGCGAGCCTCTGTTCCTGTTCAATGTCACCATTCAGAACCACGGCAGCTATACCGACCCGGACTACCCCGCCCAGGTCCAGCTGACAGACGCCCCGGGGGCGTACCCCATGGCCGAGCAGTACCTGACTTTGGTCAACGAGACTGACCAGGCCTTTCAGCTGCTGGTGGACTACTTCTCCCAGTACGACGAGCCCACGCTGATCGTCATGTTCGGCGACCACCAGCCCTCGGTGGAGCAGGCCTTCCTGGACAAGGCCTACGGCGTTGTCCAGGACGAAATGTCCATGGAGCAGTACATGGACAAATTCCGGGTCCCCTTTGTCATCTGGGCCAACTACCCCCTGGAGCTGGAGGGCCCCGCCGACACCAGCCTCAACTTCCTGGGGCAGTATCTCCTGCGCTATGCCGGGATTGAGAGCGACTCCTACGGACAGTACCTGTGGGATCTTCAGACCCAGCTGCCCGCCATCACCTTTGTGGGCTATCTGGACCCCGCGGGCAAGGCGTACAGCCATCTGGAGACCAACGCCTATACCGGGAAGATCCTGGACTATCAGCGCCTTCAGTATGACCGGCTGTTCGGCGGGGACAACTCCTATTTCCGCTCCCAGTAGCGCCGGCCCGTTCGGGGTGCGCCCGTTTTTGACAAGCCGCGGCTCCGTCCGGCAACTGCCGGGCGGGGCCTGAGACTGTCGAAAAAGTGGCTTGTCAATTTCAAGCAATTGACAAGCCACTTTTTCGAGAAGGACTACACGAAGTTTTGCCTCGATTTCTCGCGAAATTGTCGGCAAAAACTTCGCGAGAAGTGTCATTTCCGAGGCGCATGTCCCCGGAAATGACGGGATTTCATTTTATTCCGTCGTCTGCGGACGACGGAACTCCTTGCAGGAGGGCTTTTTTGACAAGCCGCGGCTCCGTCCGGCATCTGCCGGGCGGAGCCTGTTTTTGTCCGCCCCGCGCGCCTTTTGCAGAATGTTTACGAAATTCCCATGGAAGGGGCTGACGAACCGTGTTATAATGGGGCTGAAGCAATCGAAACAGCGCACTGACTTTGGGGAGGTGGTTTCCATGGGCAGACGCGGCGGCTCCCGCAGCCGTCCCCTGATATGCTGTGCCGTCCTCCTGCTGCTGGCCGCAGCGGCGTCGGCCCTGCTTCTTGTCCCCGCCCGCCCCGCCGCGCCGGAGGACGTCCAGCCCGCGCCGGAGGAGCCGGCGCAGCCCCCTGTGCGCTCCCTGCGGGGCACTGTGCAGGATGCGCTGATGCACACCCTGGTCGTGACAGCCGAGGACGGCACGGCGTACGAATTTGACAAGGGAGACGCGGCAATCTCCGCCGGCGCCACCGGCATTCTTGTGGGCAACCCTGTCACCGTCACCTTCCGGGGACAGCTGGACCCCGGGACAACGGCACAGCAGGTGCAGGTGCTGTCCATCGCGGTGGAGGACCCGCCGGCGCCTGCCGTCCCGCCTGCTTCGAAGCCCTCCCCGGAGGAGCGGGCCCAGGCCATTCTGTCTGAAATGACCCTGGAGGAAAAGGTGGGGCAGATGTTCCTGGCCCGCTTTCCCAAGGAGGACGCCGCCGCCCTAGCGGCGGACTTCCATCTGGGCGGGTACATCCTGTTTTCCCGGGACTTCCGGGACCGGACGCCGGAGCAGGTCCGGCAGACCATCGCCGGCTGCCAGCAGGGTGCCTCCCTCCCCATGCTCATGGCGGTGGACGAGGAGGGCGGGACCGTCACCCGGGTCAGCCGCTTCCCCCAGTTCCGGGACACGCCCTTTCTCTCCCCCCAGCAGCTCTATGCCGCCGGCGGCCTGGAGGCCGTGCAGGCGGATGCGGCGGAAAAGTGCCGGCTGCTGCTGGGGCTGGGCCTCAACGTGAATTTTGCCCCTGTCTGCGACATCTCCCGGAATCCGGAGGACTTCATGTACGCCAGAAGCTTCGGTCAGGACGCGGCGCAGACCGCCCGGTACGTGCAGACGGTGGTGTCAGAGATGGAGGCCCAGGGGATGGGGAGTGTGCTCAAGCACTTTCCCGGCTATGGCGGCAGCGCGGACACCCACACCGGCATCGTCTGGGACGACCGGCCCTATGAGACCTTCGTCGCCTCGGATTTTCTCCCCTTCCAGGCCGGGATCGACGCCGGCGCCGACCTGGTGCTGGTGTCCCACAATATCGTCCGCTCCATGGACGATCAGCGTCCCGCCTCCCTCTCCCCAAAGGTCCACCAGATTCTGCGGGAGGAGCTGGGCTTTGAGGGGGTCATCGTGACGGATGACCTGCAGATGGACGGCGTGCGGGATTTTGCTGGGGACGAGCAGGCCGCTGTGCTGGCGGTTCAGGCGGGCAACGACCTGCTGTGCTGCACGGACTTCCAGACCCAGCTCCCCGCCGTGGTGCGCGCGGTGGAGGCGGGGGAGATCTCCCAGGCGCAAATCGACCAGTCGGTGCTGCGCATCCTGAAGCTGAAGCTTGCACTGGGGCTGCTGGACTAGGGGCGCCGGCCGCATGGCCCGCCGCCGGGGTGAAAATTCCCGCCTGCGGGCGGCCATTTGCGCACAAACCCCTTGTCAAAGGCGAAAAAATGGGGTAAAATAAGGCAGCTACTCATATAACAGATGGAGGATGATTCCAATGGCAATGATTTCCGCCAGCGATTTCCGCAATGGCGTGACCTTTGAAATGGACGGCAAGGTCATGCAGGTCGTCGAGTTCCAGCACGTAAAGCCCGGCAAGGGCGCCGCCT